>NZ_JBFODH010000003.1:0-46240 GCF_040908225.1 Aeromonas sp. R5-3
TAAAGAGCGACGCAGCTTTTGGCTGCTGCGGGAGTGGCATTCTACTCAACCGCCTTCTCGAGTCAAGCCTTATTTTCAAAGGCTTTTCGAGGCTATCGACTCAGGCTTTGCGTTGCCGCTTGCCCTGTCGATGGAGGCGCATTATAGGGAGTGAATTCGTTCTGGCAACCCCCCTCCTGCAATAAAATTGCAAAAAACTGCACTTTTTTAGTTATTCATATCCAAGCACAGCTTTTATACAAACTTATCCACAGAAACCAGCGCCGAATTGCTAGAATGGCCGAAAACAAGGAGGCCAAGATGGACTTGCGACTGAGACCTTACAAGGGAAAACGCCCGCAACTGGGCAAACGGGTATATGTAGACCCCTGCGCCACCCTGGTGGGCGATATCCAGCTGGGTGACGATGCCAGCATCTGGCCCATGGTGGCCGCCAGAGGGGACGTCAACCATATCCGCATCGGCGCCCGCAGCAACATTCAGGACGGTACAGTACTGCACCTGACCCGCAAGAGTGCCAGCAACCCGGCCGGCTATCCGTTGTTGATCGGGGAAGATGTCACGGTCGGCCACAAGGCGATGCTGCATGGCTGCACCATTGGCAACCGGGTGCTAGTCGGCATGGGTGCCATCCTGCTGGACGGGGCCGTGGTCGAAGATGATGTGATGATCGGTGCCGGCAGTCTGGTGCCACCGGGCAAGCGACTCGAGGCCGGCTTTCTTTATATGGGTAATCCCATCAAGCAGGCGCGCCCTCTCAAGCCGGCCGAGATCGCCTTCCTCAAGACCTCGGCCGACAACTATGTCCTGCTCAAGGACGAATACCTGCAAGAGGTCTGAATCCAGATAGCCACAAACAGGAAGCCCGGCATGAGGCCGGGCTTCGCGTCTTATATAGCTATATAGGTGTCGATGACGACTGCCAGCGATCAGTGGGCCTGATCCCAGTTGTCACCGGTGCCCGCTTCGACCACCAGCGGCACATGCAATTCGGCAGCGGCTGACATCTTCTCCTTGATGATGGCGATGTATTCCTCCAGCTTCTCTTCGCGGATCTCGAACACCAGTTCATCGTGCACCTGCATCAACATGCGGATCGACTGGTCTTCAATGCCCCGGATCCAGCCATCCACGTTGATCATGGCGCGCTTGATGATGTCGGCGGCCGTACCCTGCATGGGGGCGTTGATGGCGGCCCGTTCCGCCGCCTTGCGCAGACCGGCGTTGCGCGACTTGATGTCCGGCAGATAGAGGCGGCGGCCAAACAGGGTTTCGACATAGCCCTGGGCTTCCGCCTGCTGGCGGGTGCGCTCCATGTACTCCAGCACGCCCGGGTAGCGCTCGAAGTAGAGATCCATGTACTTCTGCGCCTCGGCACGGCCGATGCCCAGCTGCTTGGCAAGACCGAAGGCGCTCATGCCATAGATGAGGCCGAAGTTGATCGCCTTGGCGCTGCGACGCATGTCGCTGGTCACCGCATCAAGTTCAACCCCGAATACCTCTGCGGCGGTCGCCTTGTGGATGTCCTTGCCCTCGGCGAAAGCGGTCAGCAGTCCCTTGTCACCGGAGAGGTGGGCCATGATCCGCAGCTCGATCTGGGAGTAGTCCGCCGCTACCAGCTTGTAACCTGCGCACGGGATGAAGGCCTGCCGAATGCGACGCCCCTGTTCGTTGCGCACCGGGATGTTCTGCAGGTTGGGATCGGTAGACGAGAGCCGCCCGGTCGCCGCCACTGCCTGATGATAGGAGGTGTGCACCCGCCCGGTCTGCGGCTTGATCATCAGCGGCAGCTTGTCGGTGTAGGTGGACTTGAGCTTGGCCAGACCACGGTGCTCCATCAGCAGACGCGGCAGCTCATAGGTCTCCGCCAGCTCGGCCAGCACCTCTTCCGCGGTGGAAGGGGCTCCTTTCGGAGTCTTCTTGATGATCGGCAGCCCCAGCTTGGTGAAGAGGATCTCCCCTAGTTGCTTGGGCGAGGAGAGGTTGAACTCCTGCCCGGCCAGCTCGTGGGCCTGTTTCTCCAGCTCTGCCAGCCGCACTTCGATCTCCTGGCTCTGCTGGTGCAGCAGCTTGGGCTCGATGGTGGTACCGAGTCGCTCCATCCGCGCCAGCACCGGCAGCAGCGGCAGTTCGATCTCGCTGAACACCTTGGCGAGACCCGGCTCCGCAGAGAGCTTGCCCCACAGCGCCTGATGCAGACGCAGGGTGATGTCGGCATCTTCCGCCGCGTAAGGAGCCGCCTGCTCCAGTTCGATCTGGTTGAAGGTGAGCTGCTTGACCCCCTTGCCGGCAATCTCTTCGAACGAGATGGTCTCGACGTTCAGATACCTGCGGGCCAGCGAATCCATGTCGTGGCGGCTGGCAGTGGAGTTGAGCACATAGGACTCGAGCATGGTGTCGTAGGCGATACCCTGCAGCTCGATGCCGTGATTGAGCAGCACGTTGCGATCGTACTTGAGGTTCTGCCCTACCTTGAGCCGGGCCGGATCTTCCAGCAGCGGTTTGAGCTTGCCGAGCACCACGGCCTCGGTCAGCTGCACCGGCGCCCCCAGATAGTCGTGGCCGAAAGGCACATAGGCCGCCTTGCCCGGCTCGATGGCAAAGGAGACGCCAACAATGCGCGCCTCCATATAGTCGAGACTGGTGGTCTCGGTATCGAAGGCAAACAACGGCGCCGCCTGCAGCTGGGCCAGCCAGCCGTCAAACTCGGCCTCGTCCAGAATGCAGCGGTAGTCGGTTTCGATGGCGGCAACCGGGGCAGAGCCTTCCTCATCACCCTCGGCGCCGCTCTCCTCGCCACCGGACTCCAGCTCTTTGATCAGGTTGCGCAGCTCATACTCGCGATAGACCGCCAGCAGGGCTTCCTTGTCGATGGGGCCGAGCTCCAGCTCTTCCAGGCTCTGCTCCAGCGCCACATCGGTCTTGATGGTGGCCAGCACATAGGAGAGGCGCACCTGCTCCTCCTGCTCGCGGAACTTGTCTGCGAACGCCTTGGAGCCGCGGAAACCGAGTGCCGCCACCTTGTCGAGGTTGGCGGCGATCTCGTCGATGCTACCGATCCCCTGCAGCAGGGCCAAGGCTGTCTTCTCGCCGACGCCGGTCATGCCGGGGATGTTGTCCACCTTGTCCCCCATCAGAGCCAGGTAGTCGATGATGAGCTCTGGCGGTACGCCGAACTTCTCGATCACCCCTTCCCGATCGGTCTTCACGTCCTTCATGGTGTCGATCAGGGTGACATGGTCGGAGACCAGTTGCGCCATGTCCTTGTCGCCGGTGCTGATCAGCACCGGCAGCTGTTTCTCGGTCGCCTGACGGGCCAGGGTGCCGATCACGTCGTCCGCCTCCACTCCCTCCACCATCAGGAAGGGGAAACCCATCGCCTTGATCATCTGGTGGATGGGGGCGACCTGGCTGCGCAGATCATCCGGCATGCTGGCCCGGTTGGCCTTGTATTCGGGATAGATGTCGTCGCGGAAGGTCTTGCCCTTGGCATCGAACACCACGGCCACATGGCAGTCGGGGTACTGCTTGCGCAGGCTGCGCATCATGTTGGCCATGACACGGACGGCGCCGCTCGGCAAACCGGTCGAGGTGCGCAGATCGGCCTGCTGAGAGGCAAAGAAGGCGCGGTAAAGATAAGAGGAGCCGTCGACCAGAATAAGGGGATTGCTAGGGGCCATGAAATCGTCCTGCCAGAGATAAACAGCCGCTAGGATGCCACAGGGCCCCCCTCACACCAAGAGGGGGGGCGACCCGGTCGAGGGATCCTCATCGACTGCCACGCTGTGGATAACTCTGTGCTCAAAAATGGCGTGATTGATGAAGCCCAGTGAAAC
The DNA here is from genome assembly GCF_040908225.1 of Aeromonas sp. R5-3. Lineage (NCBI taxonomy): Bacteria > Pseudomonadati > Pseudomonadota > Gammaproteobacteria > Aeromonadales > Aeromonadaceae > Aeromonas > Aeromonas sp. R5-3. The sequence continues at coordinate 3,837 of NZ_JBFODH010000003.1, forward strand.
CACTGTGGATAAAAAATGAAAATCGCATATATAACAACGAATTGAGATCGTTAAAACCGATCGCCAGACCGTTGAAATGATCTCGATCAATGTGGAAAAAGATTTAAGGGAGTAAACGCGGCAGGATCCGAAACGAAACAATCCTAGCACAGCAAGATGACTTGACCAGCGGAGGACGAACGATAACCATACAAAAGTACAACAATCCATCCTGGCTCACATTTTCAACAACGAGGAGTCTGTCATGAAAAAAGTGGCCGTGATCTTGAGTGGCTGTGGCGTCTTTGACGGGGCCGAAATCCACGAGACCGTCATCAGTTTGCTGGCGCTGGCCAGGCAGGGCGCCGCCGTGCAGTGCTTCGCGCCCAATGTTCCGCAGCTCCATGTCGTCAACCACCTGAGCGGGGAAGTGAGCGAGGGAGAGAGCCGCAACGTGCTGGTCGAAGCCGCCCGCATCTGCCGCGGCCAGATCAAGGACGTGGCAGAGCTGGATGCAGCCGACTACGATGCCCTGCTGGTACCGGGCGGCTTCGGCGCCGCCAAGAACCTGTGCGACTTCGCCATCAAGGGAGCCGAGTGCCAAGTCCAGCCGGACGTGCTGAAGGCCTGCCAGAGCTTTGCCAGGGCCAACAAGCCGGCGGCTTACATCTGCATCGCGCCAGCCATGATCCCGCTCATCTACGGCGCCGGCACCCTGGCCACCATAGGCCACGACGAGGGCACCGCCAACGCCATCGAGGCGATGGGGGGCAGCCACCTCAACTGCCCGGTCAACGAGTTCGTGGTGGATCAGGAGCGCAAGGTGATCTCCACCCCCGCCTACATGCTGGCCAGCAATATAGTGGAAGCCGCGGACGGCATCGAGAAGACCGTCAAGCAGCTGCTGGCACTCTGACTGCCAGACTGACCCAAACAAACGGGCCGCTCATGGAGCGGCCCGTTTTCAATTCTCGCGTATAGCGACGGATTAGATGCTTTCGCCCATCTGATCCATCTTGCCCAACAGGGCACGCAGACGCTCTTGCCAGGCAACGTGCTCGTTGCGCAGCTGATGGTTCTCGTCTTGCAGCTTGCTGTTCTGCTCTTTCAGCTCGTCCAGCTCCATCTTCAGCAGGGAGATGTTGTCGACGGCGGATTGTACTTTGGATTCGAGTTGCTCAAGGACTTCTAGTGACATATGCATACCTGTATGTTCAATTGCGATGCCCCACAGAGGGCGATTCAAGCGCGTGAAGCCAGCATACCCTGATGGCATCGGCACAAACAAGCCGGTGCGCTGTAAAATGCGCCTTCCATGGATGTATTGACTAAATATGCGTCTATTTTTCTCGCATCCTGCGCCGGGGCCACGGCAGGGCCCGCACAAGCCGCCATTGCATCCGATCTGCTCCCCTATTCACATCAACCGGACGCCTCAGCTGTGCAGGGCGATATAGGCCCCCAGCAGCAGACAGGCAACCCCGTACATCAGCAGGCCGTAGAGCAGGTTGCCGCGCAAAATGGCCCCGGCACTCAGGTTGTAACGGGAGGCCAGCGCCAGGTTGGAGCCGGAGAGCGGGCTGGTGCCGGTGGCCAGCCCCCACCCCAGCAAAAAGGTCATGCCGAGCAGGCTGGGATCCGGTGCCAGTGGCCACAGCAGCGGCGCCAGCCCGGAGATGCTGATGAGCGGGTGTACTCCGACGATGGCCACCAACAGGATCAGCAGCAGGGTGAGCGAGGCCTCCAGCCAGCCGAAGTGATGGAAGAAGGGCAAGCCGTGGCCGCCGCCCAGCTCGAGTACCGACAAGGCGCTGTTAATGCCGGCAGCCAGCAGGCCAGCCCCCAGAAACAGCACAATCTGACCGCCGATGGCGGGAAAGCGCTCCACCACCTGCCGCTTGAGGGCAGGGCCTCGCCCCGTGCTCGGCATAAAGGCAAACGCCAGCAGCGGCGCCACCAGGGCGATCACCGCCAGGATGCCGAGATCCGGCCAGATCTGCTTGATCAGCAGCACCAGCCCGGCCAGGGCGACCGGCAGCCCCAGGGTCTGCAGCCGCAGCGGGTAGCCGGCAAAATCCACCACCCCCAGCCGCTCCACCTGCCAGGCGGTCAATCCCATCGCCAGCAGGGTCGCCACCAGCCCGAACGGCAGGATCTGCGACAGTTGCAGACCGGGGGCATAGGTAAGCGCCACCGCCATGGCGACGAAGAAGGGGGACCAGAAGGCCGCGGCGCAGAAGATCCGGCTCAGCACCAGTACCTGACGCCGCTCCAGGGTGCCGCTCCGTTCCAGCCGATCGCCGATGATGAACAGCACCGAGAGGTTGATGACGGCCCCCAGCAGGTTGAGGCTGGCCATGGTGCTCCACAGCCCCTTGCGCCCTTGCCATGAGGTGGTGCCGGTCAGCAGGCCCGAGGTGGCGAGATTGAGGGTGCTCACCGCCGCAAACATGGTGAGCATGTTGATGTTGGGCAGCAGCCAGTCCGCCGGCTGGAGGCTGGCCCCTTGCCAGCAGGAGAAGATCAGCAGCGCCAGTGCCGCCCCGTACAGGGCAAGCGCCTGACGGCGCGCCGCCCCCACCAGCCAGGGCCAGGTGAGCAGGGAGGCTCCCCAGGCGGCGATGGCTGCCGGCCAGGGGGAGAACCCCAGATAGAGGTGCAGCAGGTTGAGCAGCCACATCCCCAGGATCAGATAACCCGACCAGCGCTTGGCCATCGACTCGCCTCGGTCAGGGGATCAGAGACACTGATCCATGTCCAACGAGGGCTTGTCGCACTCCGGACGACCTACGATCTTGGCGGGTACGCCCGCCACTGTGGTGTGCGGCGGCACCGGATTGATCACCACGCTGCCGGCACCGATCTTGGCCCCCATACCCACCTCGATGTTGCCGAGCACCTTGGCACCCGCCCCTATCATCACCCCTTCCCGGATCTTGGGGTGGCGATCGCCGCTCTCCTTGCCGGTACCGCCCAGGGTGACGCTCTGCAGGATGGAGACATCGTCCTCGATCACCGCCGTCTCGCCGACCACGATACCGGTGGCGTGGTCAAACATGATGCCTTTGCCAATACGGGCGGCCGGGTGCACGTCCACCCCGAACACCACGGAGATCTGGTTCTGCAGGTAGAGCGCCAGCGAACGACGCCCCTGGCGCCACAGCCAGTTGGCGACCCGATAGCCCTGCAGGGCGTGGAACCCCTTCAGGTAGAGCAGCGGGGTGGAGAAGAGGTCGACCGCCGGGTCGCGCTCCTGCACCGCACAGATGTCGGCGGCGACCATGGTCAGCAGCTCGGGCTCGCTGCGCAGGGCCAGCTCGATCACCTCGCGCAGGGCGATGGCGGGCATGGTGGCGCTGTCGAGCTTGTTGGCCAGCTGGAAGCTGAGGGCCGAACGCAGGTTCTTGTGATTGAGAATGGTGGAGTGGAAGAAGCTGGCCAGCATGGGCTCTTCGGTCGCCATGCTCGCCGCTTCTTGCTGAATTTTTTGCCAGGTTCTGGCAACCAGATCATCCATGTTGCAGCCTACTGTTGTTCTGAGGGAGTGCCTTGCTGTTCCTTGTGCACCACGGAGATGGGGTCCATGTGGATGATGACATCCATGCGCTCGAATGCCTGACGAACCGCCAGTTCGGCTTCATCGGCAATCTGATGGGCCTTGACCAGAGGGAGCTGATCGTCCAGTTCCAGATGCAACTGCACGAAGCGGGTCGGACCGGACTGGCGGGTGCGCAGATCATGCACCCCGTGTACACCTTCGACGGCACAGCAGAGGGCCATTATTCTCGCTTGTTCCTCGGCTGGCAACTGACGATCGAGCAGCGCCTGCACCGATTCATAACCGATGTGCAACGCCCCCCACAGCAGGAACAGCCCGATCAGGATGGCAAACAGGCCGTCGGCCCAGTACCAGCCCTGCCCCGCCAGCACCAGTGCCAGCAGCACGCCGCCGTTGAGCAGCAGATCGGAGCGGTAGTGCAGCATGTCGGCCTTGATGGCCACGCTGTTGGTCTTGCGGATGACGAAACTCTGGAAGCTGACCAGCAGCAGAGTCAGCACGATGGAGCCACCGCTGACCCACAGACCCGCCTCGAGCCGCTCCAGCGGCGCCTGCTTGAGCAGGGAGGAGATGCCGTGCATCACCAGCAGCAGCGCGGAGCCCGAGATGAAGGCTGACTGGATCAGCCCGGCCAGCGACTCCGCCTTGCCGTGACCGAAGCGATGCTCGTCGTCGGCCGGTGACAGGGCATAACGGATGGCCAGCAGGTTGATGATGGAGGCGCTCAGATCCATAAAGGAGTCGGTGAGGGAGGCCAGCAGGCTCGAGGAGTCGGTCATCAGCCAGGCGATCAGCTTGCCGGTGATCAGCAGGGTAGCGGTGGTGACGGCGGCCATGCTGGCCAGCGTCACCCAGCGGGAATATTGTTGATGGCTCAAAACCGACTTTCCTCTTGCGGTTAAAAATCTATTATACCCTGACCCCTGCGCCAGTCTGGCGCGAAAAATCAGCGGAATGACTTCAGATGCACAAAATACTCCTGGTCGACGACGATCTCGAGCTGACCCAGTTGCTCACCGAAATTCTGACCCTGGAAGGCTTCCAGGTGACCGTCGCCGAGGATGGCGAAGAGGGGTTGCAGCGGCTGGCCGAACAGCACTTCAACCTGGTCCTGCTGGACGTGATGATGCCCAAGCTCAACGGCTTCGCCATGCTGACCCGGCTGCGCAAGACCCACGACACCCCGGTGCTGATGCTGACCGCCCGCGGCGACAGCCAGGATCGGGTCAACGGGCTGGAGGCCGGGGCCGACGACTATCTGGCCAAGCCGTTCGATGACCGGGAACTGCTGGCCCGGGTGCGCGCCATCCTGCGCCGCACCCAAGGCAGCCAGCCCCAGCGCGGCGGCAGTTCGGACGAGGTGCGCTTCATGGATCTGGTGCTGCAGCCCGGCCTGCAGCAGGCCAGCTGCCACGGCGATCTGCTGGAGCTGACCGCCACCGAATTCGGCCTGCTGGAGTGCCTGTTGCGCAACCCGGGTCAGATCGTCAGCAAGAGCCAGCTCTCCGAGCTGGTGCTGGGCAAGAAGCTGGAGCCCTTCGATCGCGCCATCGACATGCACCTGAGCAACCTGCGCAAGAAGCTGCCTGAGCGCACCGACGGCCAGCCCCGCTTCAAGACGGTGCGCGGCCGTGGCTACCTGTGGCTGGAACAGGCATGAGAACGGCCCGCACCTTCAACGGTCTCTCCACCCAGATCTTCCTCTGGTTCTGGTTCATGCTGTTGCTGGTGGTGGCCGCCGTGGTGATCCTGCCGACCCTGGATCCCCGCAACATCATCCCGCTGCCGGCCCACGAGATCGCCCGCCTCAACAACAATCTGAAGGCGCTGCAGAAGGGGGCGGATCCCACTCAGGATTTCGATCTGGCCCAGGCCATCGACGCCGCCGGCCTGCTGCCGGTAGACAACATCTACCTGCGCGATGCCAAGGGGCAGATGCAGTCCAGCACCCGCCTGAGCAAGTTCGTGGTCCGTTTCATGCTCGATTCGGACAACCCGGCCAAGCCCATGCTGGGCAGCGAGCACAAGCGGGCCATCGCCGGCCCCTTCCAGATGGAGCATCGCGGCCAGATCTACCACGTCTACTTCGGCCTCAACGTCGAGAACTCCTATCTGTTCCTGTTCATCCAGATCCTGGATCACCCGATCCAGATCCTCGGCATCGCCATGCTGGTCAGCACCCCGCTCTGCCTGCTGCTGGCCTGGCGGCTGACCCGCCCCATCCTGCAGCTGCAGCAGTCGGTCTCCCAGCTGGCGGAGGGCAATCTGGAGGCGCAGATCCCCAACCTGGGGCGGCGGGACGAGATAGGCCAGCTGGCGGATCACGTCAGCCACATGGTCGATACCCTCAAGAACATGATCCAGAAGCAGAAACAGCTGCTCTCCGACATCTCCCACGAGCTGCGCAGCCCGCTCACCCGCATCCAGCTGGCGCAGGCGCTGATCCGCCGCAAGCAGGGGGACAGCAACGAGCTGGCCCGGATCGAATCGGAGATAGGCCGGCTCGACAAGCTGATCGGCGACCTGCTCGACCTGTCGCGGGTGCAGCAACATGTGGAGGCGCCGGTGGTGATGCCGCTGGCCGATCTGCTGGAGCCCATCCTGGACGACGCCATGTTCGAGGCAAATCAGAGCGGCAAGCAGCTCAGGTTGCCGCCGCTGCCCACCGACTCCCTGCGGATGTGGCCCGATCTGCTGGCCAGGGCACTGGAAAACCCGCTGCGCAACGCGCTCAAATATGCCCGCGAGTTCATCAAGGTGGACTGGTACCGGGAGGGACGGGAGTGGGTGATGACCATCCGCGACGACGGCCCAGGCGTACCGGTGGAGCAGCAGCCGCAGCTGTTCCTGCCCTTCTTCCGGGTGGATGATGCCCGCAACGCCAAGACCGGCGGCACCGGGCTGGGGCTGGCCATCGCCGCGGAGGCCATCCTGCGCCACGGCGGCACCATCCGCGCCAGCAGCAACCACCCGGCCGGGCTGACCATCACCATCCGCCTGCCCATCGGCTGAGCAGGCCCTTTTCATCCGCCCGGGCGCTGGGTATGCTGGCGCCCTTTTCGCCCCATCAGGACGCCGTCATGCTCGACATCGTGCTCTACCAACCGGAAATTCCGCCCAACACCGGCAACATCATCCGCCTCTGCGCCAACACTGGCTATCGGCTGCACCTGATAGAGCCGCTGGGGTTCGAGTGGGATGACAAGCGGGTGAAGCGGGCGGGGCTCGACTATCACGAGTTCGCCGAGGTGAAGCGCTGGCCGAACTTCGAGGCCTTCCTGGCGGCGGTGGTGCCGACGCGGGTTTTTGCCTGCACCACCAAGGGGCGCACCGCCCATTCGGCAGTGCAGTTTGCCGCCGGGGACGCCCTGTTGTTCGGGCCTGAGAGCCGCGGCCTGCCCATCGAGATCATCGAGAGCCTGCCGTTCGAGCAGCGGCTGCGCATCCCCATGCTGCCCCAGAGTCGCAGCATGAATCTCTCCAATGCGGTGGCGGTATTCGTCTACGAAAGCTGGCGCCAGCTGGGCTACCCGGGCTCGCTGCAGGTCTGAACCGGACCTGCCTGGCTAGATAGCGGGCTCAGGAGGAGGCCTGCGGCGCCTCCCCCGCCCCGTGGGGTGAGTGGAGCAGCCGACCATCGCGCTCCAGCTGCCAGCAGAGCCAGCCCAGTGTCAGTCCCCGCCCTGCCATCAGGGCCGCCATCGCGGCCCACAAGGCCGCCACGCCCCAGCCCTGACAGAGCCACCAGACCGGGAAGAAGCCGCCGAGGGCCGCCACCAGCATGCTGTTGCGCATCTCCCGGGCCCGGGTCGCCCCGATGAAGACCCCGTCCAGCAGGAAACACCAGACCGCCAGCAGCGGCATGGCGATGAGCCAGGGCAGCTGCGCATTGGCCGCGGCGATCACCGCCGGCAGGTCCGTAATGTACCCAATCAGCCGGCTGCCTCCCAGCGCAAACAGCAGGCTGAAGCCCAGCGCAATCAGCAGCGCCCAGCCAAGGTTGAGGCCGATGGCCTCCCGCAGTCCCTGCCGATCCCGCCGTCCGATGGCGCGCCCCACCATGGCCTCCACCGCATAGGCGAAGCCGTCCAGCCCGTAGGAGATGAGCATCAAAAAGTTGAGCAGCACCGCATTGGCGGCGACCGCCACATCCCCCAGCCTGGCCCCCTGCAGGGTCATGAAGGCGAAACAGAGCTGCAGGCAGAGGGAGCGGATGAAGATATCCCGGTTCAGGGCCAGCAACCGCAGCAACGCGGGCCACTGGCGCCAGCGTTGCCAGGCACCCTGCCACGCCGACGCGGCCAGCCGGCGCAGGTGACGGCTCACCAGCCAGAGCCCCACCCCGAGCGCGCTGTAGTCCGCCAGCAGCGAGGCGGCGGCGACCCCTTTTACCTGCCAACCCAGCCCCAGCACGAACCAGGCATCGAGCCCCATGTTGACCAGATTGGTGAAGAGCAGCAGCAGCATGGGGCTGCGCGCATCCTGCATGCCCAGCAACCAGCCCATGATCACCAGGTTGCAGAGCGCCGCCGGGGCGCTCCAGATCCGTACCGAGACGTACTCGGCGGCATAGTGCTGCACCTCGGCGGAGCCACCGCTGAGGGCGATGAGGGTAGGGAGCAACGGCAGCAACAGCAGCAACAACGCCAGCCCCAGTGCGATGGCGAGACCCAGCGCCCTGGCTAGGGTGTCGAGCTGGCCGGCCGGGCTGCTGGCGCCATGGGCCTGGGCGGTCAGGCCGGTGGTGGACATCCGCAGGAAGCCGAGCAGCCAGAACAGCAGGTTGATGAGGGTGGCCCCAACCGACACGCCGCCGAGGAACCAGGCCTGGCCGAGATGACCGATCACCCAGGTGTCCACCAGCCCCAGCAGCGGGGTGGTGACATTGGAAAAGACCATGGGCAGGGCGAGGGCAAACACGGCGCGATGGCGCCGCCCGTCTCGCCACCAGGCGGGGGTCAACATGCCGGAGGACGTCCGTTGCTCATCACTATTCGCCATCCAGCCGCACTATCCTGGCAAAGTCCGACACCATGCTCGCCATCACCACCCTGGGCACCCCGTCCTCGCTCAGACGGGGGCGAAACACGGCTTCCAGCTTGCCGGCCGGATTGATCAGCACGATGGAGGCGGAGTGGTCGATCAGGTAATCCTTCTCCCCCTGATCGGCGATGGAGTAGATGAGCCCCAGATTGCGCACGAAGGGAAACAGCTTGTCGTGGGGGCCGGTTGCCGCCTTGAACTCCGGGTTGAAGAAGGCGGTATAGGTCTTGAGGCGGGCCACGTCGTCCCGCTGCGGATCAGCCGAGATGAACACCACCTGGCTGCTCGGAGCTATTTTTTTCAGCTCGGGATAGACGGAACGCAGATCCGCCAGGGTGGTCGGGCAAATATCGGGACAGGAGGTGTAGCCGACGAACAGGAAGGTCCAGTGGCCGGTCAGGCTGGCCGGCACGAACGGCTGGCCATCCTGATCGGTGAAGGCAAACGGATTGATGTCCCGCCCCGCCGGATAGTAGTCGGCGTGCTCGGGCAGGGAGGGCTGGCTCCAGTAAAAACCGCCCATCATGCCCCCGACCAGCAGCAGAAACAGCAAGGGGTAACGTGGTTTCACCATAAAAAAACAAACCCTTTACGTCGACATGCCCGCCAGCCGGGCCAGAATGAAAGGGCTATTGTAACCCAGTGAGCACCGGGCCGGTCACTCCCTTGTCACGGTTGCCCGTTCGCTGGCCAACTTTGGTCAGAAGATGACGCCAGGGTCTGCAAAGCGACGCCGGATCGCCCAAAACGACAGCCCCACCGGGAGGTGGGGCTGTTGCAACGGGTCAAGGTTGTTGTCGGCGCCGCTCGTGCAGGCGGCGGCTCGAGGCGCGCAGCGGGATGACAGGAGCGGTCCAGAGATCATCGGCCAACCCCTGCTCGTGATGGCTGTGAAACAGGCGCACCAGGCGGACAATCTTGTCCTTCGGGCACCCCAGCCAGATGGTCCAGCAGGCGCCCTTGTGGTGTACCCAGAGCGCGTAGAAACGGGTCATCCGGTTACCCTTGATGAAACGGGTGATGGAAGAAACGGGCGATGCCAGACCCGGATCCCATGGCGAGCTTGAAGCCATACCTGTCCTCCTTGATCAACAGGTCACGTCGACCGGCACCGTCCACCACCGCAAGGGGCGACCCGATGACTGCCGCGTGTCGACTGCACGAGTGTGCCGCTGTTGTGCCGACTGCCGGCGCCCTGCTGGCCACTCTCCCTTCTATCCCGCTGACGCCTCTGCCCCCGGACGAGGCACACATGCTGCCTGCACCGGGCGCGAAGCGCTTGTTATTCCCTGCTGCCCTCGGGGTTCCTGCCACCAGCGACGCGAAGCTGCGCGTCTTGCCGAGCATCGGGGGGTGGCTCACGCCAGTGAACCAGCCTTACCAAATGATATATCTGAAATGAATCGCCTGCGGCGAGCGCCCGCAGACAAAAGTGCCGGGTATCAGGATCTGATTGAAATCACGGGGAAAGGAGCGCAGAAACAACAAGGCCTCCCATGGGAGGCCTTGTTAGCACGGATTACATCCAGTCGGCGTTGCGAATGACACCGACCGCCAGTCCCTCGATGGTGAGGTGCTGGCTGGCGAGATCCACTTCGATGGGGGAGAGCTCTTCGTTCTCCGGCAGCAGCCACACCTGGCTGCCCTTGCGCTGGAAGCGCTTGACGGTGACATCCTCGTCGAGCCGCGCCACCACCACCTGACCGTTGCGCACCTCCTGGGTCTTGTGCACCGCCAGCAGGTCGCCATCCAGAATGCCGATGTTCTTCATGCTCATGCCCTGCACCCGCAGCAGGAAGTCTGCCCGCGGGTGGAACAGGGCGGGATCCACCTGGTAGTGGCTCTCGATGTGTTCCTGGGCCAGGATGGGCTCGCCGGCAGCCACCTTGCCGATCAGCGGCAGACCGCTCTCTTCCAGCTGCTCTTCCTCTTCAAGCAGCAGGCGGATGCCGCGGGACGTGCCCGGCATGATCTCGATGACCCCCTTTTTGGCCAGGGCCTTCAGATGTTCCTCGGCCGCGTTGGCCGACTTGAAACCAAGCTTCTGGGCAATCTCGGCGCGAGTCGGCGGCATGCCGGTCTCGTTCATGTTCGCCTTGATCAACTCCAGCACTTCGGCCTGGCGGGGAGTAAGGGGTTTCATAGCATGGGCACCTGTCTTTTTATACAGCACACTGGCAGTATATACAGTGCAGTGGCCAAGGCAAGCCGCCGCTGACATTTGTCGCGGCCCTCTGTTCATTTACCATGGTTTTGATCCCGCGCAGCCGACTCATCGTACCTCTCGGCGACAAGCAGTCGGTGATTTGCTATGCTCACGCCGCATTTTTTTGGAGAGCAGACGCACATGTCCCTTGGACAGAAGATTTCCAGAGCCATCTTGCAATGGCCGGTCAGCGGCTTGGTCAATCACAAGAGCCTGCCGGAAAACCCCATCACGGAACTCAAGCTGGATCCGGCCAGACCCATCGTCTATGCCCTGAAGACCAGCTCGATCACCGACCTGATGACCCTGCAGCAGTGCTGCGAGGATCTCGGTCTGCCCGGCCCCTTCACGCCGCTGGAGCTGAACGGTCAGCTGCTGCCGCGCTATGTCTGTCTGGATCGTCCGCCTCCCCTGTTCGGCAAGCGCAGCAAGCCGCTCCCCTTCCTGCAGGAGTTTCACCAACTGCTGGACTTGCACAAGCAGGATCCGGCGCTGGACATCCAGGTGGTGCCCGTCACCCTGTTCTGGGGCCGTGCCCCGGGTCGGGAAGGCGAGGAGGCCTCCGGCTGGAACATCATCAGCAGCCTGGCGCCGAACCGCCTCAAGAAGGCGCTGATCGTGATCCTGAAAGGACGCGAGAACCTGGTGCGCTTCTCTCCGCCGCTCTCCCTGCGCTACATGGCGGACAAGCACGGCACCGACGAGGCCATCGCCCACAAGCTGGCGCGGGTGGCCCGCACCCACTTCAGCCGCCAGCAGCTGGCCGCCACCGGGCCCAAGCTGCCCAACCGCAACCTGCTGTTCAAGCAGTTGCTCGACTCTGGCGTGATCCAGCAGGCCATCGAGGAGGAGGCCCAGCGCGAGGGTATCAGCCTCGATAAAGCCCAGAAACGGGCTCATGGCTACATGGACGAGATCGCCTCCAACTTCTCCTACCGGTTGATCCGCCTCGGCGAGAGCTTCCTCGGCTGGCTGTGGAACAAGCTCTATCGCGGCCTGTCGGTCAACGGCGCCGAGAAGGTGCGCCAGCTGGCCCAGGAGGGCCACGAGATCGTCTACGTGCCCTGCCATCGCAGCCACATGGACTACCTGCTGCTCTCCTACGTCATCTATCACCAAGGCATGGTGCCGCCCCACATCGCGGCCGGCATCAACCTCAACTTCTGGCCGGCGGGCCCGATCTTCCGCCACGGCGGCGCCTTCTTCATCCGCCGCACCTTCAAGGGCAACCCGCTCTACAGCACGGTATTTCGGGAATACCTCAACCTGCTGTTTGCCAAAGGCTACTCGGTGGAGTTCTTCACCGAGGGCGGTCGTTCCCGTACCGGTCGCCTGCTGCCACCCAAGACCGGCATGCTGGCGATGACCCTGCAGGCCATGATGCGCGGACTGGATCGGCCGCTCACCTTCGTCCCCGTCTACCTGGGTTATGAGCACGTGATGGAGGTGAACACCTACCACAACGAGCTCAAGGGCAGCCGCAAGGAGAAGGAGAGCTTCCTGCAGGTGCTCGGCATCCTGCGCAAGCTGCGCAACTACGGCCGCGGCTTCGTCAACTTCGGCGAGCCGCTGACCCTCAACAGCTACCTCAACGAACACGTGCCGACCTGGAAGGAGCACATCGGCGAGGAGGAACGCCCCGAGTGGATGGCAGGCACCGTCAACCAGCTGGCCGAGCTGCTGATGACCCGCATCAACGGCGCCGCCGCCGTCAACGGCCTGACCCTGAGCGCGCTGGCGCTGCTGGCCGCCGAACGCCACGCCCTCACCCGCGACGAACTGCAGGCCCAGCTCAACACCTATCTGGACCTGCTCAAGCAGGTGCCCTACAGCCCGCACAGCACCATGCCGGCCGAGGATGCCAAGACCCTGCTGGATCAGGCGATGGAGCTCAACAAGTTCGAGGTGAGCGAGGACAAGCTGGGGCAGATCATCAGTCTGGACCGCTATCAGGCGATCCTGCTGACCTACTACCGCAACAACATACTGCACCTGTTCGCCATGCCCTCGCTGGTGGCGGCCCTGATCGAGCGTTGCGAGGGGATCTCCCGCAGCGAGATCGTCGCCCGCTGCATCGACATCTACCCGCTGCTCAAGACCGAGCTGTTCCTGCGCTACGAAGAGGATGATCTGCCGGAGCTGGTCGATGCCCTGCTGGCCGAACTGCAGCGCCAGCAGCTGATCGAGGCGCGCGACGGCGGCTTCTGGGTCAACCCGGTCAACCAGACCCGCCTGCTGCTCCTGGCCGAGAGCATCCAGGAGACTCTGCAACGCTACGCCATCGTGCTGACCCGGGTGCTGGCCCAGCCCAGCATCGAGGCGGAGCAGCTGGAGGCGGACGGCCTGATGATGGCGGAACGCCTCGGCACCCTGCACGGCATCAACGCCCCCGAGTTCTTCGACCAGAAGCTGTTCAGCACCCTGATCCACACCCTGCGCAGCGAAGGCTATCTGGATCCGGGCTGCAAGCCGGATCTGGGCCGCTTCCAGGCGCTGGCCGACAACATAGTGCCACTGCTCAGCACCAAGATCCGCCGCACCATTCAGGCGGGCAACCGGACCTGAGCAGGTACACACCAATGAAAAAGGCCGCATGTTGCGGCCTTTTTCATGGGGGAACGCGAGCTCACAGGTAGTTGATCACCACCCCGGCGAAGATCAGCGCCCCCACGTAGTTGTTGTTGAGGAACGCCTGGAAGCATCCTTCCCGCGCCCGCTCGCGGATCAGCCGCTGCTGATAGACGAACAGGGCCGCCGCCGCCAGCAGCGACCAGTAGTAGCTAGATCCCAGCTCGCTCAGCTGGCCCACCAGCAACAGGATAAGCAGGGCCAGCAGCTGCAGCGCGCCGATGATCCGCTTGTCGTGGCGGCCAAACAGGATGGCACTCGACTTGAGACCGAGCTTGAGGTCATCGTCCCGGTCCACCATGGCGTACTCGGTGTCGTAGGCGATGGTCCACAGCAGGTTGGCGAGAAACACCAGCCAGGCCACGGCCGGCAGGGCGTTGGCCTGGGCCGCATAGGCCATGGGAATGGACCAGGAGAAGGCCATGCCGAGCACCAGCTGGGGGATCGGGATGTAGCGCTTCATGAAGGGGTAGCAGGCCGCCAGCAGCAGGGCCGCGAACGACAGGCCTATGGTGAGTGGATTCATGGTCAGCACCAGGGCGAACGAGATGAGCGCCAGCACGGCGAACAGCGCCAGTACCTCCCGTGGCTTGACCTTGCCCATGGGCAGCGGCCGGCCGGCGGTACGCTTCACGTGACCGTCGAAGTTGCGATCCGCATAGTCATTGATGACGCAACCGGCGGAGCGCATCAGAAACACCCCCACCACGAACACCAGCAGGGTCCAGAGATCCGGCAGGCCATCCGCCGCCAGCCAGAGCGCCCACAGGGTCGGCCACAGCAGCAGCAGGGTACCGATGGGCTTGTCGATGCGAGCCAACTGCACGTAGGCCAGTCCCCGCTCCTTGGTTAACAGATTCACTCCAGCTCCTTGTTGCATGACAGAGAGGGCAAGAAGAGTTCATGGACCAGCAGTGGCCATTGCCCCAGAAACAGACGGGAACGGCGTCCCCACACGATGCCGGCCGGGCACCAGGGATTGCTCGCAATCTCGAAACAGGCCAGTTGCAGGTGATCGCGCCGGGCAGGCTCGTCACCGAAGATACGCTCACCCAGAGGCTGCTCGCCCAGCTCGCGCAAGCCGCTGTCCGGCAAGGCGGCCTCGGCGAACAGGGTCCAGCCCAGCAGGGCCGGCCCCCGATCACCGTGCAGGATCACCTCGCGGCACAGGCCAGCCGGATGATCGGCGGCCACCAGCTGCTGCTCGTCGGCATCGAGGGGGACGCTGCGGTTGCCGAGCAGTTGCACCGAAAAGTGGTGATTATGGCGGCGCAGGCGCCGGGTCATGGAGTCCGCCTCCAACAACCAGGGCAGCAAGGCCTCGGGCGGCTCGCACTGCGCGGGAGTCCGCCAGGGCTCCAGCCGGACAAGGGGAACAGTCAACTCGGACTTCACAGCTTCACCATCCGGAGATTTCCGTTATCAGGTTAAAATCCGGTTTATTATCCGTAAATCAATCGAGAATTGTAAGAACATCCGTGCTTGACGGCCCCGATGGCAACATCAAAAATGGGGTATCTCTTGCTGATGAGCCATCCATATGAAGCTATTCAAATTTCTGCTGGTGTTGTTGCTGAGTTGTGGTGCACTCCAGACCTACGCCTCCGAAGGGGGGGAAGCACCCGCAGAAGGAGAAGCGGCGGCGGCCAAGCCGGGATTCCTCTACCACCTGCTGGATCCCGACATCATCACCAACTACCTGAGCGACGGTAAAACCCTCGGCTACGTCCGGGTGACGGTGGAGCTGATGGCCGAGAACGAGGCCGACCTCAAGCTGCTGGAGCAGCATGACCCCCTGATCCGCGACGCCATCATCCGCCTGATGGGCAGCAAGACCGCCGATCAGATCAAGTCCCTGGTCAGCCGTGAAGACCTGCGCAAGGAGTGCGAGACCCGGGCCAACGAGCTGCTGGTGAAAGAGAGCGGCAAGAAGGCGATACGCGAGCTCATCTTCACCAAATTCCTCTATCAGTAAGGTCCCCTCATCACGAGCGGGCCATGCGATCATCCGGGCCCGCTCGCTGTTTTAGAAATGAAAATTGATTACACTAGGGCCCACTGAGTTGTCGAGGTAGTCGGAATGGGCAACAAGACCCTGTGTGAATGGCGTCGCAGCGAGATCCCGGCCGATCTCAAGACCCTGCGCAAAATCGTGCGCAAACCCAAGTTCGTCTGCGGCAAGTGTGTCCGCAGCGCCAACGACAAGAGCTATCTGTGTCAGCCGCTGCGGTTGAAAGAGAAAGAAGCCTGACCGGCTATTGATCGGTCCAGCCCTGGCGCCCCTGCTCGAACAGCCGGCGTGCCTGGACGTCGTTGGGGCAGACCCCGCGGTACTCCTCACCGGAACGGCCCGCCAGATAGAGATGTTCCGGTCGGCAGTACCAGGCCAGCCCTTTCTGGTGTCCCTGTTTCCACAGCTCGGCATCCACCTTCTCGCCGCACTGGGCCTGATGGAACTCGACCCGCTCGGCGGTGAGGCCCAGCTTGCCATCCGCCTCCCCCACCTCGCTCCACACCTTCTCGCACGGATCATCCGAGTGGGAGGCACAGCCCCCAAGCAGGGCGGCAAACACTATCACCGAGAGTCGCATAGTCATCCTTGAGTGTCGTTTGGGCAGTTCATTCTAGCCAGCCCGCCGCCGGCCTCCAAGTGCCCGCCCCCATTCCTGTGAGCCGCCCAAAAAAACAGGCGGGCCCGAGGCCCGCCTGTGTATTCAATACGCGGATTACTGGTCGTCAAGAGGGTCATCGTCCTGCCAGCTCTCGTCTTCCCATTCATCCAGCTCGTCCTCCCAGGATTCCGGCTCCCACTCGTCGTCGAGGTCGTAATCCGGCTTGTGTCCACCCATGCTCATTCTCCTTGGATAGTGCACCCGCACTCAAAGTCTATCCAGAAAAATGGGGCTCGCCAGTCAGCGGGAGTTCAAAGTTTGACCAGGGTGCGGCCAGCAATCTTGCCCTGGGTGATGGCCTCGGCGGCCTCCACCACCTGCTCCAGTCCAATCTCGGTCACCGCCTGCGCGAAGAAGCTGGCGGGCAGATCCCGGGCCAGTCGCTGCCAGGCCAGCTGGCGACGTGCCAGCGGGCACATCACCGAGTCGACCCCTTGCAACCGCACGTTGCGCAGGATGAAAGGCATCACGCTGGTGGGCAGATCGAAGCCGCCCGCCAGGCCGCAGGCCGCCACGGCGCCGCCGTAGTTCATCTGGGCCAGCAGCTTGGCCAGCACCTGACTGCCGACACTGTCGATCGCCCCGGCCCACAGCTGCTTCTCGAGCGGCTTGGCAGGCTCCAGCAGCTCGCTGCGCGGCACGATGCGGCTGGCACCGAGCGCGGTCAGCATCTCGCCCTGCTCCTCGGGACGACCGGTCAGCGCCGCCACCTGATACCCCAGCGCGGCCAGCAGTGCGACCGCAGTGGAGCCCACCCCGCCGGCGGCGCCGGTCACCAGGATCTCGCCGCTGTGCGGGGTCACTCCCGCCTCTTCCAGCGCCAGCACGCAGAGCATGGCGGTCAGGCCGGCGGTGCCGATGCACATGGCCTGGCGCTCATCCAGCCCGGCCGGCAGCGGCACCAGCCAGTCGGCCTTGACTCGCGCCTGTTCGGCCATGCCGCCCCAGTGCCCTTCCCCCACACCCCAGCCGGTCAACACTACCTTGTCGCCCGGCTGATAGCGGTCGTCGGCAGACTCGAGCACGGTACCGGCGAAGTCGATGCCGGGCACCAGCGGCCACTGGCGCACTATCTTGCCCTTGCCGGTGATGGCCAGCCCGTCCTTGTAGTTGATGGAGCTGTAACTCACCGCCACCCGCACTTCGCCTTCCGGCAGCTGGCTCTCGCCCAGCCGGGTGAGGGTCGGTACCGTCTTGCCTTCTTGGTTTTCCAGTAACAGAGCCTTGAACATGGTTGCCTCTTTGATGAGTGTGAAAAGGATCAGCTGCTTTGCCGCTTCTGCAGCTGGAAGTCGAGGGTCAGCGCCGAGCCCATGACGGGTTCACCGGCCAGCTGACGCAAGATGAGATCGGCCGCCTCCTGCCCCATCCGCTGATAGGGGATACGGACCGAGGTGAGGGCCGGGTAGCAGGCGCGCGCCACGTCCAGATCGTCGAAACCGGCGATGGCGAGCTTGCCCGGCACGTTCAGGTGGCGGCGCTGGCATTCGAACAGCACCCCGGCCGCCAGCTCGTCGTTGACGCAGACCAGCGCATCCAGCTCGGGCCAGCGCAGCAGGAACTCCCCCAGCATGGCCGCCCCGGTGCTGAAGCTGGGTCGCTCCGAGGTGTTGATGATGGCGTCGGGGGAGAGGTAGTTGTCCAGCAGCGCCTTCTGCCAGCCCTGCATTCGCTGCTGCAGCATCCACTGCTCCTGGCGGGCGCAGAGAAAGCCGATATTGCGGTAGCCGCGCTCGATGAGGTGGCGGGTCAGCTGATAGCCGGCATCGAAGTTGGAGACCCCGACGTTCATGTCGATGGGGCTGCGGGCCATGGCCCCCACCTCCACCACCGGCAGGCGGGCCGCCTTCAGCCGCATGCGGATAGTCTCGCCGGGATCGCTGCCAAACAGCACCACGGCCGCCGGATTGTGCTGCAGAAAGCTGGTCAGCAGGCTCTCTTCCTGCTGTTTCAGGTGCTGGGCATCCCCCAGCATGATCTGGTAACCCTCCCGGCGCAGGCTCTGCTGCAGCCCGGCAATTACCTCGCCGCAGCCGCAGTCAGTCAGGCTGGGCACGATCACCACTATGGTCTGGGAGGTGGCGGAAGCCAGCGCCCCCGCCGCCCGGTTGGGGATATAGCCGAGTTCATCCACCGCCGCCTCGATGCGCTCGCGCATCTTGTCGGATACCAGCTCGGGGGTGCGCAGGGCGCGCGACACCGTCATGGCCCCCACGCCGGCCAGCTGGGCCACATCGTTGAGGGTCACCCGACCCGTGCTACGGCGTTTCTTCGCTTCTGACATCCTTTCCCTTCCTCGGCATACGGGTGCTCACTTTAAGGCAAAAGCGGGGCACTGACTATTTGCTCAAACCGGATTTTACCCCCTTTGAGGCCGACAAGGGGCAGGATGAATCCCTTCCATGAGAGAAATGATAGCGCTATCACAGATCGATGTTAGCGCTATCTGGTAGCGCTAACTTTCGCGATCAGGCTCACAGTTATCAGCCGGCAAGATCGCTAGATTGGCGCCATCTTATCCAGCCCGGACACTGCCATGCTGACCCAATTGCTGACCGAAGAGGTCATTTCCATCGAAGCGGGCGCCCGCGACTGGCGCCACGCCATCGAGCTGTCCACCGCCACCCTGCTGGCCAACGGCACCATAGAACCCTCCTATGTGGCGGCGCTCTACCGCTCCCACGAGGAGCTCGGCCCCTACTACGTGCTGGGCCCGGGCCTGGCCATGCCTCACGCCCGCCCGGAAGACGGCGTCAACCGGCTGGGACTGGCGCTGACCGTGCTGAAGGAGGGGGTCAACTTCGGCTCCGAGGGCAACGACCCGGTCCGGCTGCTGGTCACCCTGGCCGCCAGCGACAGCAACTCCCACGTGGAGACCATCGCCCAGCTGGCCGAGCTGTTCATGAATGAAGAAGACGTGGCGGCCATCATGGCGGCCACCAGCAAAGACGACATCCTGCGCATCCTGGCGCGTTATTGAGTGGCGCCCTGCGCCCGACAGAGGAAGAGCACATGAAGATTCTGGTTGTATGCGGACACGGCCTGGGCACCAGCCTGATGATGGAGATGAGCATCAAGAGCATTCTCAAGGAGCTGGCCGTGACGGCCGAGGTGGATCACCGGGATCTCGCTTCCGCCGGCAGCGAGAGCGCCGAGATCTTTGTCGCCACCCGCGACATCGCCGAACAGCTGGTCAGCATGGGCGTCGACGGCCGGCTGGTGTCCTTGGACAACATGGTCGACAAGGCCGCCATGAAAGAAAAACTCGCCATCGCCCTGCGCGAGCTGGGCGCACTCTAACCCCTTTGCAACTGTCTGGGCGGCCGGTGAGCCGCCGCTTCCATCTGCTTGGAGCTGACCATGGAATTTTTCAATTTTCTGATGTTTGACGTGCTGTCGGAGCCGGCCGTGCTGGTTGGCCTGATCGCCCTCATCGGCCTGATCGCCCAGAAGAAACCGGTGACCGAGTGCATCAAGGGCACGGTCAAGACCATCATGGGCTTCGTCATCCTGGGGGCCGGCGCCACCCTGGTGGTGAACTCGCTGGGCGACTTCGCCACCATCTTCCAGCACGCCTTCGGCATCAAGGGGGTGGTGCCCAACAACGAGGCCATCGTCTCCATCGCCCAGCAGTCGTTCGGCAAGGAGATGGCGATGATCATGTTCTTCGCCATGCTGGTGAACATCCTGATCGCCCGCCTCACCCCGTGGAAATTCATCTTCCTGACCGGTCACCACACCCTGTTCATGTCGATGATGGTGGCGGCCATCCTCTCCGCCGGCGGCATGAGCGGCATTCCGCTCATCGCGGTGGGCAGCCTGGTGGTCGGCGTGACCATGGTGCTGTTCCCGGCCCTCGCCCACCCCTACATGAAGCAGATCACCGGCTCCGATGACGTGGCACTCGGCCACTTCTCCACCTGCTCCTACGTGCTGGCCGGCTGGATCGGCGCCAAATTCGGCAACAAGGCCCACAGCAGCGAAGAGGTGCAAGTGCCCAAGAGCCTGCTGTTCCTGCGCGATACCCCGGTGGCCATCTCCTTCACCATGGGGATCATCTTCCTTATCACCTCTCTGTTTGCCGGTGCGGATTACGTCTCGGAAGTCGCCAAAGGCAAGCACTGGTTCATGTTCTCCCTGATGCAATCCATCACCTTCGCCGCCGGGGTCTACGTGATCCTGCAGGGGGTACGGATGGTCATCGCCGAAATCGTGCCGGCCTTCAAGGGGATCTCCGACAAGCTGGTACCCAACGCCAAGCCGGCGCTGGACTGCCCCATCGTCTTCCCCTATGCCCCCAATGCGGTGTTGATCGGCTTCCTGTCGAGCTTTGCCGCCGGGCTGGTGGGCATGGTGCTGCTCTACCTGCTGGGGCTCACCGTCATCATTCCGGGCGTCGTGCCACACTTCTTCGTCGGCGCGGCGGCCGGGGTGTTCGGCAATGCCACCGGCGGCCGTCGCGGCGCCATGCTCGGGGCCTTCGCCAACGGCCTGCTGATCACCTTCCTGCCGGTGTTCCTGCTGCCGGTGCTGGGGGATCTCGGCTTTGCCAACACCACCTTCAGCGATGCCGACTTCGGCGTGGTGGGGATCCTGCTTGGCCTTATCATGCGCTGAGCCGGTCTCTAAAATGCAAAACGGAGCGCCATGCGCTCCGTTTTTTTATGCCCACCACTCCCGACTCAGTCGTTCTCCAGGCTGGCGAGGCAGTGAGACAGGGTGCGCGCCAGCGCCCCCTGGTTGCGCAGCACCACGGCGCGGGCCTGCTCGCCCATCTCCCGGCGCCGGCCCTCGTCGGCCAGCAGCGCGCTCACCTGTTCCGCCAGCTCGGCGGCATCGGCCACCACGGCGGCGCCACCCTGGGCCACCAGCTGGCGGGTGATGTCGCTGAAGTTGAAGTAGGCGGGGCCGCTCAGGCAGGGTTTGCCGAGCGCAGCCGGCTCCAGCAGGTTGTGGCCACCCACCTTGACCAGGCTGCCGCCGACGAAGGCCACATCGGCCGCCGCCAGCATCAGCGGCAGCTCGCCCATGGTATCCCCCAAGTAAACCTTGTCGCGCTCGCCCACCGCACTGCCCGCCGTGCGCCGCACGCAGCCGTAGGGGGCGCACAGCGCTGCCACCCGCTCGAACCGCTCGGGGTGGCGCGGCACCAGAATGAGCAGCGCAGCGGGATGACGTTTGAGCAACAGATCAAAGGCGGCCAGCACCTGTTCGTCCTCTCCCTGATGGGTGCTGGCGGCAATCCAGACCGGCCGCTCCGCCCCCAGCAGCTGGCGCAGGGCACGGCCTTTGGTCTGTACCTGCTCATCGAGCTGGATGTCGAACTTGATGGAACCGGTCACCGCCAGCCGCTCACGCCCCAACCCCAGCCGATGGAAGCGATCCGCGTCGTCCTGGTGCTGGCAGAGCAGGTGGGTCAGCGGCCGGCTGAGGGCATCGAAGGCGCCCTGAAAACGGCCATAACGCCGGCAGGATCGCTCCGAGAGGCGGGCATTGATGATGGTCACCGGCAGGTGGCGCGCCTCGCAGGCCGCCAGCCAGTTTGGCCACAGTTCGGTTTCCATCACCCAGAGCGCGCGCGGTTTGACGGCCTTGAGAAACGCCGCCACCGCCCAGGGGTAGTCGAGCGGCGCGTAGCGGTGCTCCACCAGATCCCCCAGCCTGGCGGCCTGCTCGGCGCCGGTGCGGGTGGTGGTGGTGAGCAGGATCGGCAAGAAGGGCCGCTCGGCCTTGAGGGCGCGGATGAAGGGGCTGATGGCCAGCGTCTCCCCCACGCTCACCGCATGGATCCAGAGCGGCGCCTCCTGCCCGGTGGCGGGCGTTAGCCCCAGGTGCTCGCTCCAGCGCTTGCCAAAACCTGGTTTGCCCCTCTTCGGCTTGTAGAGCGCCAGCAACGCCAGCGGCAACCCCAGGTGGATCAGCAGGTTGTAGAGCAGCCGATAGCCCATGCTAGTGCGGCTCCCCGCGCTTGCCCGGCTCGGCGACAAAACGGGGAGGTTCGCCGGGCGCCAGCGGCGGGGCCGGCGTCTCGCTGCACTCCAGCCGGCGGCCGGCCTCGATGACCTGCTCCGGCATCAGCTCGATCAGGCACTTGAGGTGACCGAACTTGCAGGTGCGCTTGAAGCAGGGGCGGCACTCGATGTCGGTGTGGACGATCTCGACCCGGTCCGCCAGCGGCGGGGTGTAGAGCGGCGAGGTGGAGCCATAGACCCCGATCAGCGGCCGGTTGAGGGCGGCGGCGACGTGCATCAGGCCGGAGTCGTTGGCGATCACCCGCCCGGCCAGCGCCATCAGGTCGATCGCCTCGTACAGGCTGGTCTTGCCCGCCAGCACGTGGCAGTTGGGGCGCGACAGCGGGTTGATCCGGTCGCGAATGGTGTTGGCCACCGCCGCGTCCTTGCCGGAGCCGAAGATCCACACCTGCCAGCCCTCGTCGAGGTGCTTTTGTGCCACCACGGCGTAGTGGCCCTCCGGCCAGCGCTTGGCCGGGCCGAACTCGGCCCCCGGGCAGAGCACCAGCACCGGGCGGGCGCGATCCAGCCCGAGTCGCGCCAGCGCTTTCTCCTGGTTGACGAGATCGACGTTGAGGGCCGGCTGGGGGATGGTCGGGATGTCGGCCCGGCTCTTCATCTGCGTCTTGGGATAGGCCAGTGCCAGGTAGGCCTCCACCATCAGCGGAAAAGCGGACTTGTTGCTGCGCATGTCGTTGAGCAGACCGAAGCGGTGCTCGCCCTTCCAGCCGGTGCGCACCGGGATGCGGGCAAACCAGGGGATCAGCGCCGACTTCATGGAGTTGGGCTGGATGATGGCCTGATCGTACTTTTCGGCCGCCAGCTGCTTGCCGAGCCGACGGCGGGCTCCCAGCTTGAAGTCGCCGTGACCAAGCGGCATCGGGATGGCCTTGTCCACCTCCGGCATCCGCTCCAGCAGGGCACCACACCAGGCGGGCGCCATCACGTGCAGCTCGCTGTCGGGGTGGTTGGCCTTGATCGCCTTGTAGAGGCTCTGGGACATCACCATGTCGCCGACCCAGGAGGGGCCGATCACCAATATTTTCATCTCGCACTTCTCCAGGGCCACGCCCTGCGGTTAATCGTTGCTGGCCGAGATTATGCCCGAAGAATGGCCCGAGAAATAACAGAAGATCCCGCAGCCATGCATCCTGGCGCCAAAAAACAACCCATTTGAAGCCGGCGCTCGTCCCACCGCCGGAACCATGCTCCGCCTGCCGTTTTAGGCTAGAATGGGCGCCAATTTGAGCATGGCCCGCCAGTCGGGCGCCAACAAGAGCCTTTAATCCGTGAACAAACCGACTCTGGCGGCTGTCCTTATCGTCAAGAATGAAGCCGAAAACCTGCGCCCCTGCCTCGCCTCCCTCGACGGACTGGTCGACGAGATCGTCATCATGGACTCCGGCAGCCAGGACGAGACCCCGGCCATCGCCGCCGAATTCGGCGCCCGCTTCTTCGTCAACCCGGTGTGGCCGGGCTTCGGCCGCCAGCGCCGGCTCGCCCAGTCCCACGTGCAATCCGACTGGGTGCTGTGGCTGGATGCGGACGAGCGGCTCACCCCCGAGCTGAAAGCCGCCATCGCCGACGTCATGGCCAACCCGGCCAGCGACACCATCTACTCGATCCCGCGCCTCTCCTGGGTGTTCGGCCGCTTCATCCGCCACAGTGGCTGGTACCCGGACCGGGTGCTGCGCCTCTATCCCAAGGATCTCACCAGCTACAACGAGGTGCTGGTGCACGAGAAGGTGGAGGTACGTGCCAACATGAAGATCGTCAACCTGCACGGCGACCTGCTCCACTTCACCTATCGGGATCTGGAACACTACCTGGTCAAGTCCGCCGGCTATGCCCGCGCCTGGGCCGATCAGCGCACCGCCCGTGGCAAGAAGGGCTCCCTCGGCCAGGGGCTGGTGCACGCACTGGGCTGCTTCCTCAAGATGTACCTGCTCAAGGCCGGTTTCCTCGACGGCAAGCAGGGGCTCTTGCTGGCCATACTGTCGGCCCACTCCACCTTCGTGAAGTACGCCGACCTCTGGATCCGCCAGCAGCCGCAGGCACCGGAACAGGCGGACAAGTAAGCCGCCGCAGATAGGCGCTGCCAGCGAGCAGCCCCCCATACGAGACAGGGCCCTTGAAGGGCCCTGTCTGCATTTGCGCTATCCGCTATCACTGCTCGCTGCGCCAGAACGGCGGTGCCCAGCGGGCGATCGCCGCCGCCATGGTCTTGGGATCGAGCTGACTCATGTCTTCCGGGTGATCGCTGTCTTCCGGCGGGCTGAACGCCAGGTGACGCCCCTCGCTGTTGAGCGGACGCCAGCGCAGCGGCGTTGCCGAGCGGTGCGCCGGGAAGAAGCCGATGGTGGGCACATCCAGCGCCGCGGCGATGTGCAGCGGCCCTGTGCTGCCCGCCACGAACAGGGCGGCGTTGGCCATCACCTGGCAGAACTTGGGCAGCCCCTCCTCGGAGCGGTAGATCCAGCCGTTGCCGCCGTGGGCCAGCAGCTCGGCCGCCAGCTGTTCGGCGATCTTCTCCTCCCCCGGCCCCGCCGTCAGGATGCACTGCAGCTCGGGACAGGCCTGGTTGAGCTTGATGATGAGGCGGGCGTACTGCTCGATGGAAAGGTTGTTGGCCGAGCCGCCGCTGCCGGCATGCACCATCAGCCAGGGGCGGCCGGCATCGAGCCGCAGGCGGGCGGCAACCTGCTCGCGCACCTGTTGCAGGCTCTTCGCATCGAAGCTGAGGTAGGGGCCCTGCGGCTCCACCGCGCTCACCTGCTGGTCGGCAAGGAAACGGCGCACCAGATCCAGGTTGTATTCGTACTCCGGCTTCTGGGAGCGGGAGCGGCGCTGGATCAGGCGCTGGTTGTAGAGCACCTGGGCCAGCTTGGTGGCCGGCGCCAGCCGGTAGGGAATGTGCGCCTTCCACACCAGCATGGCGTTGCGGGAGTTGGAGAAGAGGCAGATGGAGGCATCGAAGGCGGCCGCCTTGATGCGTGCCTGCAAGGCACGTTGTTGTTCCTTGTCGGCCCGCGAGCCCGGATCCAGGATGATCTCGTCAATCCAGGGGCAGAGGCGGGCCAGCGGCGCCGTGTAGGCGGGAACCAGGGCAGTCACATGACACTCCATGGAGCGCTTGAGCATGGCAAAACTCGGCCAGGCCAGCATGAAGTCACCAATCTTGTCATTGCGGACTACCAGAATACGTTTCATAAAAAATCCCTTTGCTCCCTGTCACCAACGCAAGGAGGCTTGATGCGCGATGCGGTATTCTTGCCTGATGTATCGCTATTCTCAAGCGAAGACGCCCGTCGGTGCTGATTTGACGCGGCAAAGCCACCATCGGGGCGCCAAAACTCGCCCCATTGCGGTCGCGCCAATCCCCCAACAGCCCCTATAATGCGACCAAATTTCCCGGTTGCAGGAATCAGCAGCATGACCAACAAGGTAATCTATCCCGGCACCTTCGATCCCGTCACCAACGGCCATACCGATCTCATCGGCCGGGCCGCCAGACTGTTTGACCAGGTGGTGGTCGGGGTGGCCAACAGTCCGAGCAAGCGGCCGCTGTTCGATCTGGACGAGCGGGTTCAGCTGGCCCGCCAGGTGACCGCCCACCTGCCCAACGTCAAGGTGGTCGGCTTCTCCGGCCTGCTGGTGGACTTTGCCAAGGAGCAGCAGGCCAACGTGCTGATCCGCGGTCTGCGCGCCGTCTCCGACTTCGAATACGAGTTTCAGCTGGCCAACATGAATCGCCGCCTGATGCCGGAGCTGGAGAGCGTGTTCCTCACCCCGGCCGAGGAGAACTCCTTCATCTCCTCCACCCTGGTGAAGGAGGTCGCCCTGCACGGCGGCGACATTCGCCAGTTCGTCGACCCCATAGTGGCGGCCGCCATCAAGGCCAAACAGACCAGATAACAACGAAACAGGCTACCCGAGGGTAGCCTGTTTGCTGCTGGGGGCCTGTGCGGCTCAGCCCGCCAGACGCGGGCCCAGCAGCTGCTGGCCTGCCAGGGTCAGCTGATCGAGCCACTCGTAGCGGCGCCGGTACATGGCCCGCTTCTTGGAGGCGATCTCCTCCAGCGGTTTGCGCTGGGCGGGCTGCAGCCGCACGAAGTTGGCGTCCAGATCGGTGGCGCCGAACTCCTGCCACAGCTCGTCATAGTCCGCCTGCAGACAGGCCTTCTTCTTCTTGCTGTAGCGACGGGCCTGATAGATGTGGGCCTTCATTCGCACCGCCGAGATATGCTCGGCCTGCATCGCCTCGGCCAGCTGCATCACCAGCATCACCACCAGCGACTTGGGCCGCACACCGTGGCCCTCCTTGGTCAGCGCACGCACCTTGTCCTGCGCCTGCTCGATGCAGGGCTCCGGGCCCTGTACCGAACCGATCACCACCGCCAGCCGGTTGGGGGTGCCGGCCAGCGAGAAGGCGCAGCTGTAGAGCCGCTTGCCCTGCGGGTCGACGATGGAGAGGGCCAGCTCCGCCTCGCGGCGGAAGGTGCCGTCGTGGCGCAGCACGATGCGGCAGCCGCTCTCGGGATAACGGCCAAGCTCGATGCCATCCCCCAGATAGAGCGGGTCGATCAGATCCGGGTAGCGAGCCAGCATCAGCCGATAGTGGTTTTCCAGCATCTCGGCCCGCTCGGTCGCGGTGGAGCCGGCGAAGCGATAGGGTCGCATCGGCTTGTCGAGCAGTTCGGGATAGTGGGCGGGCAGGGCCTTGAGCGGTTCGGCCTGGAACAGCTCGAACACCCGGCTCAGCTGTTGCCGATAGAGCAGACTGCGCAGCACGAACTTGGCGCGATTGAAGGTCTTGCGGGCGCTGTCATCGGGATAGAGGAAGCGCGCCATTTTTTGGGCACAATAGTGCCCCTGCCGGGACAAATGGTCCCAGTCTATTGATTTAGCTGTCATTTTATTGTCTCAAACCGCCTGAACGGCCGAGATAGTAGTGACGGGCGAGCAAATATTCAACAGACTGGAAATACTCTCTTACAACTTGGCCGTTTCAGGCCGAAAAAACCGCGATTCAGCGCTGACAGTGGGAACAGAACACGGTCGTGCGCTGCCCAAGCCGGATTTCGCTGAGCAGGGTGTGGCAGTGAAAACAGGGCTGGCCACCCCGCCCGTACACCTGCAACTGCTGCACGAAATAACCCGGTTTGCCATCCGCACTGGTGAAATCCTTGAGGGTGGTGCCGCCCTGCCGAATCGCCTCGGCCAGCACCCGCTTTATCTCCCCTACCAGGGTGCCCAGCCGCTCGGCGCTGATGTTGCCCGCCGCCCGCTTGGGATGAATGCCAGCGGCATAGAGCGCCTCGTTGGCGTAGATGTTGCCTACCCCGACCACCACCTGGTTGTCCATCAGGAAGGTCTTGATGGCAGTGCTGCGCCCCTTAGCACGCTCACGCAGGTAATCGGCGTTGAAGGCGTCGGTGAGCGGCTCAGGCCCCAGCTTGGCCAGCAGCGCATGCGCCTCGGCCGGCTCGCGGGTCCACAGCAGGGCGCCGAAGCGGCGCGGATCGTTGAGCCGCAGCAGCTTGCCGTTCTCGAGCTCGATATCCACGTGATCGTGCTTCTCGGCCGGGGTGCCGATGTCCAGCACCCGCAGGCTGCCCGACATGCCCAGATGGAGGATGGCGGTACCGAAGTCGGTCTCCAGCAGCAGGTACTTGGCGCGGCGGCTGACCCGGTGGATGGTGAGGTCCACCAGCTCCTGGATCTCCCCCGGCACCGGCCAGCGCAGACGGCCGTCCCGCACCACCACCCTAGTGACCTTGATGCCGGTAAGCCAGGGCGATATGCCCTGGCGGCTGACTTCGACTTCCGGTAATTCAGGCATGGGATCCTCGTGCTGACGCTGAAAAATGGGTTAGGGAGCGGGACGCAGCAGGCTGCGATACTGCTCCTGGCTCAGGCTGAGCCAGGTCGAGGGGGGCAGCAGGGCGGCAAACTTGCCGTCATCCTGATAGAGCCCCACCTCGATGGGGTCGCTCTGGCCAGCGACCCAGATCTTGAGGGTAACCGGATTGCCGCGCACGGCTTCGCCGGGCGGCAGCAACCAGCCCTGCCAGGCCTCGATGTGCGCCGCCAGCTGGGCACTGCTGAGCCCCAGGTCCGGCCCGCTGCGCCAGCCCTGCCCGATGCGCTCTATCTGCCAGCTCGGCCCCTGCCAGGTGAGCACCACGGCGCTCTCCGGCAACAGCGGACGCGCCCGCTTGGCGGTGTTTTCCTGCTGGGCGATCTCCAGCCGGTGCAACAGGGTGATCACGATCAGCACCACCACAATGATCACGTTGTTCCAGCCTCTGCGGCTCAATTTGAACATGGCAAGCCTCCCTTCGAACCGGCAGTGTACTGAATTCCAGCCATAAAAAAACCCGGCACAGGGCCGGGTTTTTGGGAATGCAGCATCAAGTAATTACTTGATTTTGCCTTCCTTGTAGATCACATGCTGACGAACAACGGGATCAAACTTTTTGATTTCCATTTTTTCGGGCATGGTGCGCTTGTTTTTGGTAGTGGTATAGAAGTGACCAGTACCGGCGCTGGAGTTCAGGCGAATCTTCTCGCGAATACCTTTAGCCATGATCTAATTCCTTATACCTTAACACCGCTGGCGCGCAGTTCAGCCAGAACCACTTCAACGCCACGCTTGTCGATGATACGCATGCCTTTTGCGGATACGCGCAGGCTTACGAAGCGTTTTTCACTCTCAACCCAGAAACGGTGAGTGTGCAGGTTCGGCAGGAAACGACGCTTGGTAGCGTTGTTAGCGTGCGAACGGTTGTTACCAACTGCCGGGCGCTTGCCGGTTACTTGGCATACTCTAGACATGTCAGTCTCTCCAAATCTTACTTCATTGCTCGAGCAAATATCTGCCCCGCTGGCCTTCGATTGCGGGGCAAACAGAAGGCGGCATTTTATACAGCATCCGTGATCAAAGATCAACTAATACGGCGCCAGAGCACAGTCATAACCAACCGCGCTCGGCGAAAGAAACCGTGATGCCATCACCGATCACCAAGTGATCCAGCACTCTGATATCGATCAGGGCCAGGGCGGCCGTGATCCGATCCGTGATCTGGCGGTCGGCCCTACTGGGCTCGGCGACGCCGGACGGGTGATTATGCGCCAGAATCACGGCGGCTGCATTATGTTTGAGTGCGATCTGCACGATTTCTCTGGGCCAGACGCTCGCCGAGTCGAGGGTGCCGTAAAAAAGTTCAACGAATTGAATCACTCTGTGCTGATTGTCGAGCAGCAGCAGGGCAAACACCTCCCGCGGCCGATCCCGCAGCTGGGCCTGCAGATAGTCTCGGGTCAGCTGGGGCGAGGTGAGTGCATCCCCCCGTTGCAGCTGCTGCGCCAGATGACGTTTACCCATCTCCAGCACCGCCTGCAGCTGGGCATATTTGGCTGGGCCCAGGCCATGCGCCTCGCAGAAGGCACGTCGGTCCGCCCCCAGCAGATTGCGCAGCGATCCGAACTGATTCAACAGGTTGCGGGAGAGATCGACCGCACTCAGGCCACTGACCCCGGTGCGCAGGAAGATCGCCAGCAGCTCGGCATCGGACAAGCCGCCCGGGCCGTGACGCAGCAGCTTCTCACGGGGTCGTTCATCCTCTGGCCACTCCTTGATGCTCATTTGTCTCTCCTTCGCGCTATTGAGAGAAAACATAGCAAAGAAATCACGGGAGCCCGGCCACAAGACCCCCATGTCAGCCTCTGTCGTCCACTGCTGCCTGTGGTATCTTAGCCGACCAGTCAGAGTGAGCCGGAAGAGAAACAGCAGATGAGATTGGCCGATAAACGCATCCTGTTGGGTGTCAGTGGCGGGATCGCCGCCTACAAGAGTGCCGAGCTGGTGCGCCGCCTGAAAGATCAGGGCGCCGAGGTACGGGTGGTGATGACCCGCTCCGCCAAGGAGTTCATCACCCCGCTGACCCTGCAGGCCGTATCCGGCCACCCGGTGGCCGACAGTCTGCTGGATCCCGCTGCCGAGGCGGGCATGGGCCACATCGAGCTGGCCAAATGGGCCGATCTGGTGCTGATCGCCCCCGCCAGCGCCAATCTGATGGCCCGCATGGCCGCCGGCATGGCCGACGAGCTGCTCACCACTCTCTGCCTGGCCACCCCGGCACCGGTGGCGCTGGCGCCGGCCATGAACCAGCAGATGTATCTCAACGCCGCCACTCAGGCCAACCTCAAGACCCTCGCCAGTCGCAGCATTCTGCTGTGGGGGCCGGATTCCGGCAGCCAGGCGTGCGGTGACGTGGGCCCGGGCCGGATGCTGGATCCCCTCGAGCTGGTTGAACGCTGCTGCCAGCAGCTCACCGCCGAGCCGCTGCTGGCCGGCGTCAGGCTGCTGCTCACCGCCGGGCCGACCCGTGAAGCGCTCGATCCAGTGCGCTACATCAGCAACCACAGCTCCGGCAAGATGGGCTATGCCATCGCCCGTGCCGCCCGTGAAGCGGGTGCCGAGGTGACGCTGGTGAGCGGCCCGGTGGCACTGGCCACCCCGGCCGGCGTCACCCGCGTCGACGTCGAGAGCGCCGAGCAGATGCACCAGGCGGTCATGAGCCGGGTCGGCGAGAGCGACCTCTTCATCGGCTGCGCCGCCGTCGCCGATTATCGCCCCGCCCAGGTGGCCGAGCAGAAGATCAAGAAGACCGGCGACAACAACCAGATGCAGCTGACCCTGGTCAAAAACCCCGACATCATCGCCGCCGTGGGGGCTTTGTCAGACAAACCCTTCACCGTCGGATTTGCCGCAGAAACCGTGGATGTGGAACAATACGCCCTCGACAAACTGCAGCGTAAGCGGCTGGACATGATCGCCGCCAACGACGTATCCCGTGCGGGCCAGGGCTTCAATGCCGATGACAACGCCCTCACCGTGTTCTGGCAAGGGGGTCAAGCCCCTCTGCCCCTGGCCGATAAGCTGACGCTGGCTCGTCACCTGATTGCCCTGATTGCACGCCATTACCGGCGCTGAGCCAGTCAATCGACCACCTCCACTCCAATAAAAACGATTTATGACAACACAAATTGAACTGAAGATTCTGGATGCCCGCATCGGCACCGACTATCCGCTGCCTGCCTACGCCACACCGGGCTCCGCCGGCATGGATCTGCGCGCACTGCTGGATGCCCCGCTGACGCTGGCCCCGGGTGATACCACCCTGGTACCAACCGGGCTGGCCATCCACATCCAGAATCCGGGCCTGTGCGCCACCATCCTGCCCCGCTCCGGCCTCGGCCATAAGCACGGCATCGTGCTGGGCAACCTGGTCGGCCTCATCGATTCCGACTACCAGGGCCAGCTGATGGTCTCGGTATGGAACCGCGGCAAAGAGGCGTTCACCATGCAGCCCGGCGAGCGCATCGCCCAGCTGGTGATCATGCCGGTGGTTCAGGCCAGCTTCCAACTGGTCGATGAGTTCAATCAGAGCGAACGGGGTGAAGGCGGTTTTGGTTCTTCTGGTCGCCAATAACAGACCACACCGGCCCGAGCGGCGGTGCCTAATAACAGAATCAGGCCATTGTTTTTTTAGGGGAATCCATGGCAAGCAGTAATCAGAAACAGAGTCGGCGCGATCAGATCCTGCAGGCGCTCGCCCACATGCTGGAGACCAGCCCAGGCCAGCGCATCACCACGGCCCGTCTGGCGGCCGAGGTGGGGGTCTCCGAGGCAGCCCTCTATCGACATTTTCCCAGCAAGGCGCGGATGTTCGAGGGGCTGATCGACTTTATCGAAGATTCCCTGCTGTCACGGGTCAACCTGATCATGGCCGAAGAGAAGGACACCATGAGCCGCTGCCACCACATACTACAGCTGCTGCTGGTGTTCGCCGAGCGCAATCCCGGTATCACCCGCATCCTCAACGGCGACGCCCTGCTGGGAGAGCACGACCGGCTGCGGGATCGCATCAGCATCCTGTTTGACAAGCTTGAGACCCAGATCAAGCAGGTGCTGCGGGAAAAACGGCTGCGCGAAGGCCAGGGCTTCCAGCTCGACGAAACCATGCTGGCCAACCTGCTGCTGGCCTACACCGAGGGGCGCATCAGCCAGTTCGTGCGCTCCGAGTTCAAAATCAAACCCACCGCTGGCTTTGAAGATCAGTGGCAGTTTATCCGCAGCCAATTGCTGCAGAGCTGAGCAACACGCCCGGCGACAATGCATTCGCAATCAGCCGCGGCAACGCCGCTCCAGGTGAGTTGCAGTAAAGAGGGAGGCCTTGGCCTCCCTTGTTTTTTGTGGCACAAAAGAGGCGGTGAGCACCAGATGCGACCCGGACTGTCGCATGCCAATGTTAGATTCATGCGTCATAAACCTTTTATCGCCTGACAGGACACCCTATGGAACCCGAAATCATTACCGAAGCGCAGACCTGGCTGGTCAACAACCAGGGCCTGCTGATCGAGTATGCCGTCAACATCGCGGCCGCCCTGCTCACCCTGCTGGTCGGCTACATCGCCGCCAACCTCATCAGCGGCGCCGTGGTCAAGGTGATGCAGTCCCGCAAGCTGGACACCACTGTCACCCACTTCGTCGGCAGCATCCTCAAGTACGCCATCCTGGTGTTCGTGGTGATCGCCGCGCTGGGCCGGGTCGGGGTGCAGACCGCCTCCTTCGTCGCCATTATCGGTGCCGCCGGTCTGGCCATCGGTCTGGCGCTGCAGGGCTCGCTCTCCAACTTCGCCGCCGGCTTCCTGCTGATCATCTTCCGCCCCATCAAGGCAGGCGAGTTCATCGAGGTGGCAGGCACCAATGGCGTGGTGCAATCCGTTCAGCTGTTCACCACCACTCTCACCTCAGGTGACAACAAGATGGTGGTGGTGCCCAACTCCGCCATCCTCAACGGCACTATCGTCAACTACTCGCGCATGGATACCCGCCGCGTCGACATGACCTTCGGCATCGGCTACGGCTCGGATCTCCGCAAGGCCAAGCAGATCCTGGAGCGGCTGGTGAACGAAGAGCCGCGCATCCTCAAGGAGCCGGCAGCCACCATCGCCGTCGCCGCGCTGGCCGACTCCTCGGTCAACATAGTCGTGCGCCCCTGGGTCAAGACCGGCGACTACTGGGGAGTCTGGTTCGACTTCCACGAGAAGGTGAAGCTCACCTTCGATGCCGAAGGCATCGAGATCCCCTTCCCGCAGATGGTCATGCACATGCAAAAGCCGCAGGCGTAAACGCGGTTTTGCAGCCACCCACAATGCCAGCCTTCGGGCTGGCATTGTCGTCTCTGGCCTCGGCAGGGGTGAACACGACCATAAAAAAGCCGGCCACAATGGGCCGGACTTTGTTTTCAGCATTCCAGGGCGTCGGCTTACACCAGCCGACGTGCCACCCGGTTGAGCAGCGGTTGCACCAGCACATATCCCCCCAGCACGGCACTGATCACCGCCAGTACCCGCAGCGGCAAGGTAGGGGCCGCACTGGTCAGCACCAGGGTCAACAGGCCGATGAGGCCGGTGGCGATCAGGCTAAGGGCAAACAGGGACAACACAGCTTTCATAGCGATCTCCTCACTCCAGACAGTAGCCATCCCTGGGAGATCTCGTCCATGCGACACCCATGCTAGCCATCTTGGGCCGCCGACAATTTGCGCCTGCGCATGAAATGAGCGAAAAGGCGTCTATCGAATACTCTTTTGGCTGCCATGCCAGGTTGCCACCCCGCTCGAAGCATGCCTCGCCCTGAAAGCCCTTTCAGCGGCTGCAAGCCCGACCAAGTATGCGCAAACGCAAGATCCGGCTGCCATGAGTGACTCATAATCGCAGCGTTTTGGTTGTAAACTCGGTCGATGGCAGACAATTGGTAAAGCTCTGTTACACGGGCTGCGCAGCTGGCCCGGTATAATGCTCGAATAATAAGGTTTGGCGGGAGCCTTGCCTGCAAGGTTCATACACAACTTGGAAGACTGATAATCCTATGAAAAACATCAATCCAACCCAGACCCAGGCCTGGCAGGCACTGGAAGCCCACTTTGCAGCGAACAAAGAGACCCGGCTCAAGGATCTGTTCGCCCAGGATCCCCAGCGTTTCGACAAATTCTCCCTCACCTTCGGCGGCGACATCCTGGTCGACTACTCCAAGAACCTGATCACCGAAGAAACCCTCAAGTTGCTGATTGATCTGGCCAAAGAGACCGATCTTCGCAGCGCGATCGACGCCATGTTCAATGGCGACAAGATCAACATGACCGAAGGCCGCTCCGTACTGCACGTGGCCCTGCGCAACCGCTCCGACCGCCCCATCGAGTGTGACGGCAAGGATGTGATGCCGGAAGTGAACGCCGTACTGGCCAAGATGAAAGGCTTCTGCGAGAAGATCATCAGCGGCGAATGGAAAGGCTACACCGGCAAGGCGATCCAGCACGTGGTCAACATCGGCATCGGTGGCTCCGATCTGGGCCCAGTGATGATCACCGAGGCGCTGCGTCCCTACAAAAACCACCTGCAGATGCACTTCGTCTCCAACGTCGATGGCACCCACATCGCCGAGACCCTGAAGAAGATCGATCCGGAAACCACCCTGTTCCTGGTGGCCTCCAAGACCTTCACTACCCAGGAGACCATGACCAACGCCCTGACCGCCCGTGACTGGTTCATCAAGATTGCCGGTGACAAGGCCCACGTTGCCAAGCACTTCGCCGCCCTCTCCACCAACGGCAAGGCCGTGGCCGAGTTCGGCATCGACACCAACAACATGTTCGAGTTCTGGGACTGGGTTGGCGGCCGCTACTCCTCCTGGTCTGCCATCGGCATGCCTATCGCCCTGTCCGTCGGTTTCGAGAACTTCGAAGCCCTGCTGCAAGGCGCCTTCGAGATGGACATGCACTTCGCCACTGCCTCCTATGAGCAGAACGTGCCGGTGCTGCTGGCGCTGATCGGCCTGTGGTACAACAACTTCCATGGTGCCGAGTCCGAAGCCATCCTGCCGTACGATCAGTACATGCACCGCTTCCCTGCCTACTTCCAGCAGGGCAACATGGAGTCCAACGGCAAGTACGTGGATCGCAACGGCAAGCCGGTTGACTACCAGACCGGCCCCATCATCTGGGGTGAGCCGGGCACCAACGGCCAGCACGCCTTCTACCAGCTGATCCACCAGGGCACCAAGCTGATCCCCTGTGACTTCCTGGCACCGGCCATCAGCCACAACCCGATCGGTGACCACCACCCGAAACTGCTGGCCAACTTCTTCGCCCAGACCGAGGCGCTGGCCTTCGGCAAGAGCAAGGAGCAGGTCGAAGCCGAGTTCCTGGCCGCCGGCAAGACGCTGGAGCAGGTCAAGGATCTGGTGCCGTTCAAGGTGTTCGAAGGCAACCGCCCAACCAACTCCATCCTGTTCAAGAGCCTGACCCCGAAAACCCTGGGTGCTCTGATCGCCATGTACGAGCACAAGATCTTCGTACAGGGCGCAATCTGGAACATCTTCAGCTTCGACCAGTGGGGCGTGGAGCTGGGCAAACAGCTGGCCAACAAGATCCTGCCGGAGCTCAACACTGCCGAGGCTGTCACCAGCCACGACTGCTCCACCAACGGCCTTATCAACACCTGGAAAGCGTGGAAAGCCTGATTTAGCCAGCCTTTCTGAATGCAAAAGCCCCGCTCGATGAGCGGGGCTTTTTTATGGCTGTCGGGCTGGTTTTGCTGGCTGGCCGGTCGGGTGTCCAGCCCGACCGGCGACGGGGATCGTCACCCCCGCCCCTTCATCATCCAGCCCGATGCCGGCTTAACCACCGACAGCGATACGCTTCATGTCCTTCATGTAACCGCGCAGCACCTGACCGATCGCTTCGATGGGGTGGTTGCGAGTCGCCTCGTTGGCCGCCAGCAGCGCCAGGTTGTCGACGCTCTGCCCTTCCGCCTTGCTGGCACCCAGGTCGCCCGCTTTCAGGGTCGGCATGAAGTGCTCGCGCAGCAAGGGCACGGCGGCGTTGGCGAACAGGTAGTTGCCGTACTCGGCGGTGTCGGAGATGACCACGTTCATCTCGTACAGACGCTTGCGGGCAACTGTGTTGGCGATCAGCGGCAACTCGTGCAGGGATTCGTAGTAGGCGGACTCCTCGTAGATACCGGAAGCCACCATGGTCTCGAACGCCAGCTCGACACCCGCCTTGACCATGGCCACCATCACCACGCCATTGTCGAAGTACTCCTGCTCGGCAATCTTGCCTGCAAAGGCCGGGGCGTTTTCGAAGGCGGACTTGCCGGTCTCTTCGCGCCAGCCGAACAGCTTGGCGTCGTCTTCGGCCCAGTCGGCCATCATGCCGCGGGAGAACTCACCGGCGATGATGTCGTCCATGTGCTTCTCGAACAGCGGGCGCATCAGGGTCTTGAGCTGCTCGGAGAGCTCGAAGGCGCGCAGCTTGGCCGGGTTGGACAGACGGTCCATCATCAGGCTGATGCCACCCTGCTTGAGGGCTTCGGTGATGGTCTCCCAACCGAACTGGATCAACTTGCCGGCATAGGCCGGGTCTGTGCCTTCGGCAACCAGCTTGTCGTAGCAGAGCAGGGAACCTGCCTGCAGCATGCCGCAGAGGATGGTCTGCTCGCCCATCAGGTCGGATTTCACTTCCGCCACGAAGGAGGACTCCAGCACCCCGGCACGGTCGCCGCCGGTGGCGGAGGCCCACGCCTTGGCGATGGCCATGCCTTCACCCTTGGGATCGTTCTCCGGGTGAACGGCGATCAGGGTCGGCACACCGAAGCCGCGCTTGTACTCTTCACGCACTTCGGTACCCGGGCACTTCGGCGCCACCATCACGACCGTGATGTCGGAGCGGATCTGCTGACCCTCTTCCACCACGTTGAAGCCGTGGGAGTAGCCCAGCGCGGCGCCCTGCTTCATCAGCGGCATCACGGTTTTGACGACGTCGGAGTGCTGCTTGTCCGGGGTCAGGTTCAGCACCAGATCGGCGGTCGGGATCAGCTCTTCATAGGTGCCGACCGCGAAGCCGTTGTCGGTGGCCTTCTGCCAAGAGGCGCGCTTCTCGGTGATGGCGGCCTTGCGCAGGGCGTAGGAGATATCCAGCCCGGAGTCGCGCATGTTCAGGCCCTGGTTCAGACCCTGGGCACCACAGCCCACAATCACCACCTTCTTGCTCTTCAGCACGTTGCAGCCGTCCGCGAACTCTTCGCGCTGCATGAAACGACACTTGCCCAACTGGGCCAACTGCTGACGCAGGTTCAAGGTGTTGAAATAGTTAGCCATGGTGATTGCTCCGTTCGATTGATTCCATGCCGGATGGCGGCGTTGTCGAAACCACTATAGCGCGGGACACTTATTGCCTGAACTGATATATTCGAAACAGTACGTTGCAATAATTGAAACGTTAACCCTTCATGATCACATGGCGGGAGCGAACCACCCACTGCTGGATATCGGGCAGACATCCAGCGCCAGGAGCTGAAAGATGGACCTTCGCAATCTCGAACTGTTTCTCCACCTCGCCGACTCCCTCCACTTCGGCAAGAGCGCCGACGCCATGGCGGTCAGCCCCTCTACTCTCAGCCGCGCCATCCAGCGGCTGGAGCAGGAGACCGGCTGCGTGCTGTTCGAGCGGGATAACCGCTCGGTGCGGCTCACTGTGGCGGGCGAGAAGCTACGCGAGTTTGGTGGAGAGCTGCTGCAGGAGTGGCGCCAGCTCAAGCAGGAACTCAAGCGCAGCGACGAACCGCTGCAGGGCCGACTGCGGGTGTTCTGCTCGGTCACCGCCAGCTACTTTCTGCTGCCCGAGGTGCTGGAGCGCTTTCGCCGCCGCTATCCCCAGCTGGAGATCAAACTGGAGACCGGCGACCCGGCGCTGGCGGTAGACAAGATCCTGGCCGACGAGGCCGATCTCGCCATCGCCGCCCGCCCCGATGCCCTCTCGTCCAAGCTGGAGTTTGCCAGCCTGCAGCAAGTACCGCTGGTGTTCATCGCTCCTCGCACCGCACCGCAGCAGAGCCAGTGGTTCTCCCAGGGCGAACCTGACTGGGAGCGGCTGCCGCTTATCCTCTCGGAGCAGGGGCTGGCCCGCAAACGCTGCGATCAGTGGCTGCGCAACAAGGGGATCGCCCCCAACATCTATGCGGAGGTGGCGGGCAACGAGGGGATTGTCGCCATGGTGGCGCTCGGCTTCGGCGTGGGACTGGTGCCGGCGGCGGTGATCGACCACAGCCCCATGGGTGAGAAGGTACGCATCGTCGAGCCCAAGCCGGCGCTCAAACCATTCGATGTCGGCATCGCAGTGCTCAAGAAGCGGCTGGAGGAGCCGCTGATCCGCGCCTTCTGGGATACGGCGCGGGGACAGGGATCACTGCGCTGACAAGGCGGGCAACACAGGTGCATAGATGAGCGAGGGATCCTGCATCATGGCGCGGCTGCCGGCCGGCAGATCCGGATTGCTCAGCTCCAGCATCACCCGCCGATCGAGCTGCAGCCGCCGGATGGTGCTGCCAAAACCCGCCTCGAATATCCGCTCATAGTCACCGGACTGGCGGGCCCGCTGCAGCCCCAGCTCGATGCGCTTGGCCAGCTCCGGATACCTGGGTGAGACGAAGAACAGCAGCGCCAGCGGATAGCGAAACACCAGGTGGGGTTCGATGGCCAGATCAGGATGCTGTGTGAGCTCATCCTCGATCTCGATGACCGAGCGCAGAAAGCAGTCGAAGCGCCGCTTGCGCAGCATGTTGAACAGGGCCTCATAGAGGCCGCCCACCACCACGTCGAGGCCGTTCTCCTTGAGCAGACGAGTATCAGGCCAGGATCTGTGCTGGCCGATGCGAAGCCCGGCCTGCTGCCAGTCGATCAGCGATCGTATGTTGGCGAACCGCCCCTCGTCCCCCTGCCGAACGAGGCACACCCGCCAGCCCAGCAACCCTTTTGCCAACGGAACATGAATGGCCAGCAGGGTGCGCTCGCGCTCCTCATCGGGCGCAAACACCCCGACCTGCACCAGTTCGCCCCCCTGCAACTCCTTGACCGCCCGACCCTGCTCCATCGGCGGACTGGCAATCAGCCGATAGGGACCATATTCGGGCACGGTCAGATCGAGGGAGAGTCGCAACAGACCAGCCACGGCGGGATTGGGGTGATCAAGCAGCAAATTCCAGGCCCTGATGGGGGTCTCGGCCGCCTGCACGCTGCCAGCCAGCAGAATGACGCACCACAGCCAGCTCCTGATCATTGCACTCCTCCCCTTGTCACTTCCTCACTATAACCTCTCCTCCTCTACCGCCGGGCGCATGGCAGCACGGATATGTGAGCGACTCGATGTCAAATATGACAGTAGCTACGGCAAGGGGCAGATCAGAGACTAGACTGAACGTTCAACCTGAGTGGAAGAGGGAGTCCCGCCATGATGTCTAATCTGATCGAAATCAACAGCTCGCTGCTGTTCGACGAGTACCTGCAAAGCCTGGGGGTACCCTCAACCTTGCTGGATCAGGAACAGGACATCTATCTGCAGGAGCACCACCTGGCAGCGGTACGCCAGATCCAGGGTGAACTGAGGTTTTACCTCCGCGCCAACGCCCTCACCAAGCAGTGATCCGCAGCCGGTCACAGAACCGGCGCTGAAAGCATATTACACTGGCACCATCCGCCACCCACGGGAGTGCCCATGAAACCAAGCGGCCTGGATCGGCTCTTCAAACCCCAGTCAATCGCCGTCATCGGCGCCTCGACCGACCCGCAGAAGGCCGGTCACGTGGTCATAAGGCACCTACTCGCTGGCCAGTTCAAGGGCCCCATCCTGCCGGTCAGCCCGCACAGCAAGGCCATTGCCGGCGTGCTGGCCTATCCCGACATCGACAGCCTCCCCCTTGCCCCGGACCTCGCCATCATCTGTACCCGGCGGGAACGGGTACTGGCCCTCATCGAGGCGCTCGGCAAGCGGGGAGCGGGTGCCGCCATCATACTGGCGGCCGATTTCACCCCACCTGAGCGCGAACAACTGCAGCGACTGAGCCGGCAATACGACATCCGCCTGCTCGGCCCCAACAGCATGGGGATGTTGTTGCCGGGTCAGGGCATCAATGCCAGCTTCTCACCGATTGCAGCCAAGCCCGGTCAGGTCGCCTTTCTCTCCCAGTCGGCCGCCGTCAGCACCACCATTCTGGATTGGGCCAAACAGCATGAACTCGGCTTCTCGGCCTTCATCTCCCTTGGCGATCACTGCGACATCAACTTCGGCCAACTACTGGATCAGCTCTCCCGCGACAGCGTGACCCGCGCCATCCTGCTCTACATGGACAAGCTGCAGGATGCCCGCCATTTTCTCTCGGCCGCCCGTGCCGCCGCTCGCAACAAGCCCATCCTGGTGCTCAAGAGTGGCCGCCATGAACCGGACAACGGGCTCGACAACGTCTATGACGCCGCCATTCGTCGCGCCGGCATGCTGCGGGTACGGGATACCCACGAACTGTTTGCCGCCGTCGAGACCCTGAGTCACTCCCTGACCCTCAAGGGGGAGCGGCTCGCCATCATCTCCAATGGTCGTGGCCTGGCCAACATGGCGATCGACAAGTTGCTGGAGCGTGGTGGCAAGCTGGCGATGCCGCCCCACGACATCGGCAGCGATGCCGACATCCACGACTATCAGCAGGCACTCGACAACCTGCTACAAGGGGAGGAGGCTGACGCCATCCTGCTCATCCATGCCCCTTCGCTCACCGCCCGCGGTGCCGCCCTGGCCCGCAGCCTGATCGACTACGTCAAACAGCATCCCAGGGCCAGACGCTTCAATATCCTGACCAACTGGGCGGGGGAATATTCAGCCCAGGAAGGACGCAGGCTGTTCAGCGAGGCGGGATTCCCCACCTACCGCACCCCGGAGAGCGCGGTCGCCGCCTTCATGCATATGGTGGAATATCGCCGTAACCAGAAGCAGCTGATGGAAACCCCCGCATCGCTGCAGGGTGACAGGCTCGACGTCGACCAGTGCCAACTGCTGATCCGGCAGGCGCTGGAACGTAAACAGCTCACCCTCGACACCCATCTGGCACACCCCATTCTGCAGGCCGCTGGGCTCTCCACCTTGCCGACCTGGCTCGTCTCCGATGCCATCGAGGCCACCCTGACCGCGGAGCAGATCGGCTATCCAGTCGCGGTCAAGCTGCGCTCGCCAGACATACTCCACAAGTCGGCCGTGCACGGCGTCATGCTCAACCTGCGCACCTCGGCCGAAGTCGCCCAGGCTGCGGACGCCATTCTGGATCGAGTCAGGCAGCACGACCCCGGTGCCCGCATCGAAGGCCTGCTGGTACAGCGGATGGCACGGCGCAGCGGCGGCCTGGAGCTGCGGATCCGGCTGCAACAAGACCCGGTGTTCGGCCCCGTCATCCTGCTCGGTGAATCAGGGGCCGAGCCGCAGGAGATGATGGCGGCCCTGCCGCCACTCAACCAGGCGCTGGCACGCTACCAGATCATAGGGGCGCTCAAGAGTCGCAAGATCCGCGAACAAGCCAGTCCGGAACGACTCGATATCGACGCCCTCGGCCAGGTGCTGTGCCAACTGTCGGAACTGCTGCTCGCCTTCCCCGAGATCCAGCAGCTGGATCTGCACCCGCTGCAGGCCTGCGGTGCCGAGATGGTGGTGCTGGACGCCAGCCTGACCCTGCAACCCCATGAAGAAGGCAGCTGCAGGCTGGCTATCCGTCCCTATCCCACCGAGCTGGAAGAGGGGGCCTGGCTCAAGGATCAGAGCCATGTGCTGCTGCGCCCCATCCGACCGGAGGATGAACCTGCCCACAAGCAATTTGTCCTCAAGGTATCGGATGAAGACAGGTACAAGCGCTTCTTCGCCGATGTGGGGGAGCTAGGGCACGAAGAGCTGGCCCGCATGACCCAGATCGATTACGACCGGGAGATGGCCTTTGTCGCCGTGGGACAGGATGGGGAACGAAAAGATCAGATTTTAGGGGTGGTTCGCGCCATTTCGACGCCGGATCTGAGCGATGCCGAGTTTGCCATTCTGGTACGGTCCGATCTGAAGGGGTTGGGGCTTGGCAAATTGATGATGGAGAAGATTGTGCGTTATGCCAGGGAGCGCGGCATTGGCCAGCTGTCGGGCATGACCATGCCCAGCAACCGCGGCATGATCAACCTGGCCAAACGGCTTGGTTTCAAGATCGATATCCAGCTGGAAGATGGGGTAGTCAACATGGAGCTGCCCTGTGCGGAGCGAATAGAGAGGGAATAGCACGGGAAATTGTGCAGAAATGGCTGAATTTCAGGCAATAAAAAAGCCCGCTCAAATGAGCGGGCTTCTTCAATTGGGTGCCTGGCAGTGTCCTACTCTCGCATG
>NZ_JBFODH010000004.1:0-2734 GCF_040908225.1 Aeromonas sp. R5-3
GAACACTTCTTGGGTGTTGTATGGTTAAGCCTCACGGGTAATTAGTATGGGTTAGCTCAACACGTCGCCGCGCTTACACACCCCACCTATCAACGTTGTGGTCTCCAACGGCCCTTTAGGACCCTCAAGGGGTCAGGGATGACTCATCTCAGGGCTCGCTTCCCGCTTAGATGCTTTCAGCGGTTATCGATTCCGAACTTAGCTACCGGGCAGTGCCACTGGCGTGACAACCCGAACACCAGAGGTTCGTTCACTCCGGTCCTCTCGTACTAGGAGCAACTCCCTTCAATCATCCAACGCCCACGGCAGATAGGGACCGAACTGTCTCACGACGTTCTGAACCCAGCTCGCGTACCACTTTAAATGGCGAACAGCCATACCCTTGGGACCGACTTCAGCCCCAGGATGTGATGAGCCGACATCGAGGTGCCAAACACCGCCGTCGATATGAACTCTTGGGCGGTATCAGCCTGTTATCCCCGGAGTACCTTTTATCCGTTGAGCGATGGCCCTTCCATTCAGAACCACCGGATCACTATGACCTACTTTCGTACCTGCTCGACCTGTCCGTCTCGCAGTTAAGCTGGCTTATGCCATTGCACTAACCTCCTGATGTCCGACCAGGATTAGCCAACCTTCGTGCTCCTCCGTTACTCTTTGGGAGGAGACCGCCCCAGTCAAACTACCCACCAGGCACTGTCCGCGAGCCCGATTCAGGGCCCTGCGTTAGAACATCAAACATACAAGGGTGGTATTTCAAGGACGGCTCCAGCGCAACTGGCGTCACGCCTTCAAAGCCTCCCACCTATCCTACACATGTAGGTTCAATGTTCAGTGCCAAGCTGTAGTAAAGGTTCACGGGGTCTTTCCGTCTAGCCGCGGGTACACCGCATCTTCACGGCGAATTCGATTTCACTGAGTCTCGGGTGGAGACAGCATGGCCATGGTTACACCATTCGTGCAGGTCGGAACTTACCCGACAAGGAATTTCGCTACCTTAGGACCGTTATAGTTACGGCCGCCGTTTA
Organism: Aeromonas sp. R5-3; assembly: GCF_040908225.1. Taxonomy (NCBI): domain Bacteria; kingdom Pseudomonadati; phylum Pseudomonadota; class Gammaproteobacteria; order Aeromonadales; family Aeromonadaceae; genus Aeromonas; species Aeromonas sp. R5-3. The sequence goes on from NZ_JBFODH010000004.1 coordinate 1,029, forward strand.
CCGGGGCTTCGATCAAGAGCTTCGCTTGCGCTAACCCCATCAATTAACCTTCCGGCACCGGGCAGGTGTCACACCCTATACGTCCACTTTCGTGTTTGCAGAGTGCTGTGTTTTTGATAAACAGTCCCAGCCATCTGGTCACTGCGACTCCCGTCAGCTCCATCCGCAAGGGACTTCACCAACAAGAGCGTACCTTCTCCCGAAGTTACGGTACTATTTTGCCTAGTTCCTTCACCCGAGTTCTCTCAAGCGCCTTGGTATTCTCTACCCGACCACCTGTGTCGGTTTGGGGTACGATGACTTGTAATCTGAAGCTTAGAGGCTTTTCCTGGAAGCAGGGCATCAATGGCTTCCGCACCGTAGTGCGTTCGTCTCGTGTCTCAGTGTTGTGTCTCCGGATTTGCCTAGAAACACCACCTACGCACTTTCACCAGGACAACCGTCGCCTGGCCCACCTAGCCTTCTCCGTCCCCCCATCGCAATTACAAGTCGTGCAGGAATATTAACCTGCTTCCCATCGACTACGCCTTTCGGCCTCGCCTTAGGGGTCGACTCACCCTGCCCCGATTAACGTTGGACAGGAACCCTTGGTCTTCCGGCGAGGAGGCTTTTCACCCCCTTTATCGTTACTTACGTCAGCATTCGCACTTCTGATATCTCCAGCATGCCTCTCGACACACCTTCGCAGACTTACAGAACGCTCCCCTACCACTCACGCTTAGCGTGAATCCGCGGCTTCGGTGCCTGGTTTGAGCCCCGTTACATCTTCCGCGCAGGCCGACTCGACTAGTGAGCTATTACGCTTTCTTTAAATGATGGCTGCTTCTAAGCCAACATCCTAGCTGTCTGAGCCTTCCCACATCGTTTCCCACTTAACCAGAACTTTGGGACCTTAGCCGGCGGTCTGGGTTGTTTCCCTCTTCACGACGGACGTTAGCACCCGCCGTGTGTCTCCCGGATATTACTTACTGGTATTCGGAGTTTGCATGGGGTTGGTAAGTCGGGATGACCCCCTAGCCCAAACAGTGCTCTACCCCCAGTAGTATTCGTCCGAGGCGCTACCTAAATAGCTTTCGGGGAGAACCAGCTATCTCCGAGTTTGATTGGCCTTTCACCCCCAGCCACAGGTCATCCCCTAACTTTGCAACGTTAGTGGGTTCGGTCCTCCAGTTGATGTTACTCAACCTTCAACCTGCCCATGGCTAGATCACCCGGTTTCGGGTCTACACCTTGCAACTAGACGCCCAGTTAAGACTCGGTTTCCCTACGGCTCCCCTATACGGTTAACCTCGCTACAAAATGTAAGTCGCTGACCCATTATACAAAAGGTACGCAGTCACCCCGAAGGGCTCCCACTGCTTGTACGTACACGGTTTCAGGTTCTATTTCACTCCCCTCACAGGGGTTCTTTTCGCCTTTCCCTCACGGTACTGGTTCACTATCGGTCAGTCAGGAGTATTTAGCCTTGGAGGATGGTCCCCCCATATTCAGACAGGATGTCACGTGTCCCGCCCTACTCGATTTCACATCAAGGTTGTTTTCGTGTACGGGGCTATCACCCTGTATCGCCGGCCTTTCCAGGACCGTTCCACTAACTTCCAAGATGCTTAAGGGCTAATCCCCGTTCGCTCGCCGCTACTGAGGGAATCTCGGTTGATTTCTTTTCCTCGGGGTACTTAGATGTTTCAGTTCTCCCGGTTCGCCTC
>NZ_JBFODH010000005.1:0-94558 GCF_040908225.1 Aeromonas sp. R5-3
CCGGGGGGCACTAACACCTGAAGCTAGCGCGTCTACCAATTCCGCCACCTTCGCACATCGGGTTATCAGTCTGGATTTACATGCTGTCTGATAAAAGCATGGTGCGAAGAGAGGGACTCGAACCCTCACACCCGGGGGGCACTAACACCTGAAGCTAGCGCGTCTACCAATTCCGCCACCTTCGCACATCGGGTTATCAGTCTGAATTTACATGCCGTCTGATAAGAGCATGTTGCAGTATGGTGCGAAGAGAGGGACTCGAACCCTCACATCCGTGGGACACTAACACCTGAAGCTAGCGCGTCTACCAATTCCGCCACCTTCGCATCACTGCGGTGGGGGATTCTATAGAGTTTTGGGGGGGCGTCAACAGCCAGAAGGTACTTTTTTCGCTGTTGACGCCCAAAGCAGCATCAAGGGGACAAAACTTCAGCAATTAGCGTCACTGGCGAGCCAGGGCGTCCCGATACATCTGTTCGTACTGGATGACCGAATCGGGCCAGTTGAAACGGGTGTTCATGGCATTGCGCTGAACCCGGGCAAACTGCTCGGGATCCTGCAGGTAATAGAGCAGGCTGCGACGCATGGCATCGAGCAGTATGTTGGCGGTCGGATCGTTGAAGCAGAAGCCGGTCGCATGTGCCGGATCGGCATCCCAGTCCACCACCGTATCTTTCAGACCGCCGACCGCCCTTACCAGCGGCAGGGTACCGTAGGCCAGGCTGTACATCTGGTTGAGGCCGCATGGCTCGAACAGGGAGGGCATCAGGAAGAAGTCGGCGCCAGCCTCCACCAGGTGGGCGAGCCGGTCGTCATAGGTATTGATGAAGGCGAGCCGGTCCGGGAATTGCTGGGCCAGGGTGTGCAGCTGGGTGGCGAGGGAGGGATCACCCGAGCCGACGATCACCACCTGCACCTTGTGATGCAGAAACTTGTCCAGCACCGGCAGCAGCAGATGCACGCCTTTTTGTTCGGTCAGCCGGCACACCATGCCGTAGATGGGCAGGTCCACCACCGGCAGGCCCAGCTCCTGCTGCAGACTCTGCTTGCAGACGCCCTTGCCGGCCAGGTTGTCGACGTCATAGGTGGCCGGCAGAAAGTCGTCAAAGGCCGGATCCCAGTCCTGATAGTCGCAGCCGTTGAGGATGCCACGCAGATCCGCCGCTCGCTGCTGGAAGACGCTGGCCATGCCGTGGGCCCCCAGGTGGGTCAGCAATTCGCTGGCATAGTTGGGGCTGACCGCGTTGATCTTGTCGGCATAGAGCACCCCGCACTTGAGCAGGTTGACGTGGCCGTAGTCATAGCTGATGCGCTGTTCGTAGTCGGCAATCTCGGGCACGGCCCAGAACTGCTGGCGCTCGAACACCCCCTGGAACGCCGCGTTGTGAATGCTGATCACGCTGCGAGTGTGCTGGAAGAAGGGGTTGTGGGCGTGTCGGGTTTTCAGCAGCAGCGGCAGCAGGCCGGTGTGCCAGTCGTTGCAGTGCACTATGTCGGGGGCAAAGGCGAGCTGCTCGCAGGCGTGCAGCGCGGCGGCGGCCAGGAAGGCGAAACGCTCGCCGTTGTCCGGATAGGCCTGGTTGTTTTCGGCATAGAGCTGGGGGCGATCGAAGTACTGCGGGCAATCGAGCGGGTAGACACAGACCCCTTCGAGATCCATCTGATAGATGCGATAGCCGATATCCGGCAGGCCTGGGTGGGTTGGCAACCAGCGCGAGACCAGCAGTTTGGCCTCATCCCGTCGCTTTATCGTCTTGTAGAAGGGGAGCATGATCCTGACATCATGTCCCTTCTGGGCCAGGTACAGCGGCAGGGCTCTGGCCACGTCCGCCAGGCCCCCGGTCTTCACAAGCCCCTCAACTTCCGAGGCAACGAACAGGATTTTCAGTGGGTTAATAGCCAACTCTTGCTCCCTTAGGTACCACGACGATACCGCCTTCGGACACGGTAAATCGCTCTCTGTCATGGTCCAGATTTTCACCGATCACGGTGCCGGGCGCAATTTCAACGTTCTTGTCGATGATGGCGCGGCGGATGGAGCAGCCCTCGCCAATCTTCACGTCACCGAGCAGAACCGACTCGCTGATGTGGCTGCAAGGGCCTATGTTGCAGCGAAAACCCAGGATGGAGCGCTGGATCTGGCTGCCCTGGATGAAGCAGCCGCCGGAGATCAAGGAGTTGGCGATCTTCACCTTGCAGTCGTCGGTGTCGACGAAGGTGGCGGGCGGCAGCGGCGGATAGTGGGTATGCAGCGGCCACTTGCGGTTGTAGAGGGAGAAGGGGGCATCGTCGGCCACCAGGTCCATGTGCGCCTGCCAGTAGGAGTCCAGCGTCCCCACGTCGCGCCAGTAGACGTTGGGCTTCTCGCCCGGGATCACGTTGGTGCTGTAGTCGTAGACATAGACGGGGGCGCGCGGGAACAGGCTGGGGATGATGTCCTTGCCGAAGTCGTGGCTGGAGTTCTCCTCGGCGGCGTCGCGCTTGAGTTCGCGATAGAGCGACTCGGTCTCGAAGATGTAGTTGCCCATGGAGACCAGCGCCTGGGTGGGATCGCCGGGGATGTGCTTGGGTCGTTTGGGCTTCTCCTCGAAGCCGATCATCCGGCCCTCCTGATCCACCTCGATCACTCCGAAGGCGCTCGCCTCCTCGATGGGCATGCGTAGGGCGGCGACGGTCAGGGCGGCGGCCTTCTGCTTGTGGAAGCTCACCATCTGGCTCACGTCCATCTTGTAGATGTGGTCGGAGCCGAAGATGCAGACGTGCTCGGGGTCGGAGATCTCGATGAAGCGTAGGTTCTGATAGATGGCGTCGGCGGTGCCGTCATACCAGCGTTTTCCCATCCGCATCTGGGCCGGAATGGGGTCGATGAAGCGATCCGTGATGCCGACGATATTCCAGCCCTTCTTCATGTGCAGATAGAGGGACTGGGACTTGAACTGGGTGAGCACGTAGATGCGCAGGAAGTCGGCGTTGACGAAGTTGTTGAGCACGAAGTCGATCAGTCGGTAGCTGCCACCAAAGGGAACCGAGGGCTTGCTGCGGGTGGTGGTGAGTGGCTGGAGGCGAGTACCTTCGCCGCCCGCCAGGATCATGGTGAGTATGCCTGCCATCGTATTTCTCTCCCTGAATTCATACTATGAAAAGGTTTTCAGCTTGCTGCAAAAAAACACCCCTAAAGGGGTGGTTTGAGGTGTGTCAATTACCTTATCAGATCCCGTATGGGGCTCTCTACCTGTTTCCGGTGACTGCTTACACTTATTTACACTTTGCTCAGATAGACCTTGAATTTGGCATCGCCACTGATCACTTCCGTCCGTTTGAAGTGCGTCTCCAGTATAGGCTGATATCGCAGAAAGGCGTTGGCAACTATGGTGAGGGTGCCCTGCGGCGACAGATGCTCCGGTGCCTTGGCCAGGAAGGTCTCTGTGGCGGCGTAGAAGGTCTTGAGACCGGCGTGGAACGGCGGGTTGGAGACGATGCGGTCAAATTTTTCCTGGATGTCGGAATAGACGTCGGATGCCTTCACCTCGCCCTGCAGGCCGTTGATGGCCAGAGTGCGGCGGCTGGATTCCAGCGCCAGCGCATTGATGTCCACCATGGTGACCCTGAGTTCAGGATTGCGCTTGGCCAGCACCGAGCCGATCACCCCGGCGCCGCAACCGAAATCGAGTAGCGTTCCCTGCATGGCCGGCAGGCTGGCCAGCAGCATCTGGCTGCCCAGATCCAGCTCGGATGCACTGAACACGCCGGGCAGCGCCAGCACGGTCAGCTCGGTATCGCCAGCCTGGCACTGGTAGCGGCCAAACCAGGTGTCCAGCTCGAACGAGGCCACCGGTTTGCTCAGTTCGCCGTGATAGAGGGAGCAGCGGCGGGCCGAGTCGCGTTTGACCGGTTTGTCGCCATAGGGAGCCAGCAGCTTGTCGGCCCCGTTGATGCCGCCGCGGTTCTCGCCGGCGAGGAACAGCTCGGCACCGGCTTCCAGCAGCGGGGTCATCATGGCCAGCAGGTATTGGGCCTCGGCCTTGGCCTTGGGCATCAGCAGCAGCAGGGCATCGAAGCGGGGAGAGCCACCCAGCTGGTGATCGAACAGGATGGCGTCGCCCAGCGCGGCCTGCTGGCTGCGGTAATAGCAGTAATCCGTGGTAAACACGGTGAGGGAGTGGGTCAGGGTTGCCAGTTGGCGCGGATAGTCATCCTCCAGGGCACCGCACACCAGCAGCCGCTTGCCGACAAAGAGGGCTTGGTTTCGTTCCAGCATCTGGCTGACGGCACTGATCGGGCTGCTCATCGGGTCTCTCCACGCAATTTTGGGCGGCCATTATACATAGCCGCTTTCGCCTTGACATTTATGCCGTGTTCCCGAAATATGCCCAGACACCATTTTTTGAGCAGAGATGACGCAATGCGGTTCAACGGGTTGAAACGAAAGCATAAAAAAAGCCTGACATTCGGGCCTGCCGACGTTCGCGCGTAACCTCTCATCCCTGAGCAGATTCAAACCCCGGTTGCGCACATCGTACCGGGGTTTTTTATTGCCACATTCATGAGTCAACGGAGAAGGAAATTCCATGTTCAAAGGTTCAATCGTCGCCCTGATCACCCCCTTTCGACAGGGCAAGCTGGATGAAGAGGCGTTGGCGCGTCTGGTGGAGTGGCATATCGAACAGGGTACCCACGGCATAGTGCCGGTGGGCACCACGGGGGAGAGTCCGACCCTGACCCATGACGAGCATTGCCGGGTGGTGGAGCTGGTGGTCAAGCTGGTGGCTGGCCGCATCCCGGTGATTGCCGGGGCCGGTTCCAACAATCCGGTTGAAGCCATCGAATACACCCGCTATGCCGAGCAGATGGGGGCCGATGCCACCCTGCACGTGGCCGGTTACTACAATCGCCCCAATCAGGAGGGGCTCTATCACCACTTCAAGGCGGTGCACGACGCCACCAGCAAGCCCATCATCGTCTACAACATCCCGCCGCGCGCGATCGTCGACGTGCAACCGGCGACCCTGGCCCGCCTGGCCGAGCTGCCGCGCATCGCCGGGGTGAAGGATGCGACCGGCGATCTGGCCCGCCCCTGGGTGGAGCGCCAGCTGATCAAGAAGCCGTTCGCCTGGCTCTCCGGCGAAGATGCCACCGCCGTGGCCTACAACATCGGCGGCGGTCAGGGTTGTATCTCGGTGACGGCCAACGTGGCCCCCAGGCTGGTGGCCGAGGTGCAGAACCTGGCGCTGGCCGGCCAGTGGCAAGCTGCGCGTGAACTGCAAGACAAGCTCATTCCGCTGCATCAGGCGATGTTTGCCGAGCCGAGCCCGGCCGGTGCCAAGTATGCCGTCTCCCTGCTGGGCTTTTGCAGCGAGGAGTGCCGCCTGCCGGTGATGCCGCTCTCCGAGGCAACGCGTACCCGCATCCGCGAGGCGATGCACGCCTTGAATTTGTTATAAAAAATGGGCTCTGGATCGCGCTTTTGATTGGCCAGTCAATTAAAGTGCAGGCTTTGCCGATATACTCGCTTGGATACAACCAAGGATGGCAGGCATGCAGGAATGGGATCCAGAGCACTTCACCAGCTTTGAACACCTCTGTGAAGTGACACTGGCGGCAATCAGGGAAAAAACCGAAGCCGAACAGATCTATTTGTGGCTGCGCGCCCCCGAGTCGCAGCTCTACAGCTTCCAGCTCGATCAGGGACTGGTCAGCCTGACGGCCGATGCCGTCGCCCCCCTCAAGTTGCCGATCCTCTTCATCGAACACGCCCTCGACAAGGGACAACTGATGGTGGAGCCGCTCGCCCAGCACAACGAGCTCTGGGAAACGGTCGAACCACAGACGGTGCGCCTGCGCGCCTGTTTCCCGCTCAAGCGCCACAAGGGGCTGGAGGCTGTGGTCTACCTGGAGACCCGCCGCCGTATCGATCGCCTGCCCCGGCGCCAGCAACAGGGCATCCAGCTGCTGATGCACTATCTTGCCGCCGAGCTCGAGAGCCGGCTGCTGGCCAGTCAGGTCGATCTGGAGCGGGATCAGCGGCTGCACACCCAGGCCGACCTCATCCGCAGCCAGGCGCTGCAAGGCTCTTTCCTCAGCATGCTGCAGGCGCTGCACCAGGTGGGAGTCAAGCTGGCGCGTTGTGACAGTGAACACCAGCTGCTGCACGATGCGGTGGCGCTGGCTCGTCAGGAGCTGCAGTTCGACCGCATCGCCATCTTCCTGGTGGATGCCGAGTTCAAGACCATGCACGGCACCTGGGGCACCAACGAGGTGGGTGAGCTGATCGACGAGCACCACTTCATCAGCCCGATCCCTGATCACCCCACGGTGCAGGAGGCGCTGCGCCGCAAGGATTATGTGCTGGTGCTGGAGGATGCGCCGCTCTACTACGAAAAGCAGGAGGTGGGGCGTGGCTGGAATGCCATGGTCTCGCTGTGGGACGGGACCACCCCCATCGGCTGGATCGCCGCCGACAACCTGCTGTGGCGCCGGCCGCTCAAGGCTTATCAGAGCGAGATCTTCAAGCAGTATGCCGCCATGCTCTCCCAGTTGCTGATCCGCCAGCGTACCCAGGCGGCGCTTGAACGATTCAACCGCGAGCTGGAGCAGCGGGTCAGCGAGCGCACCATGCAGCTGGCGGAGAGCAACCGGGCACTGGCGGAGGCCAACAAACGGCTCTCCATGCTGTCGCTGGAAGATCCCCTCACCGGCATCGCCAACCGTCGCCAGTGGGATCTCACCATGCAGCGGGAGTGGGAGTGGGCGCGCCGGCACCAGAGTCTGCTGGCGGTGCTGATGATCGACGTGGACGAGTTCAAGTCCTACAACGACCACTTCGGCCATGCCAAGGGGGATCAGTGTCTGCAGCAGGTGGCCGCCCTGCTGCAGGATGCGGAACGGCGGCGTACCAACCTGGTGGCGCGTTACGGCGGCGAAGAGTTCGTGATCCTGCTGTGCGGTCCGCAACCCGGTGAGGCGGAGCGGCTGGCGGAACAGATTCACCAGGGGCTCAGTGAATTAAAAATCCCGCATCCGGCCTCCCGAGTTGCTGATTTCATTACGGTTAGCATAGGCTTTAGCTATCTGGTTCCCTCGCTGGATGGAACATGGCAGAGCCTGACCGAACAGGCCGATCAGGCGCTCTATCATGCCAAATCGCAGGGGAGGGCGTGTACGCTAGCCTATCGGTGAGCCCATGTTGTTACGTCGTTATCCCATCTTCAACCGTCGTCTCGCTCTCGTGGCCTATGGCATTGACTATCAGCTTGCCGACCCTGCCGAATGGCCCCTGCTGGCCGCCCAGTGCCGGCTGCTGGCTCAGGGGCGCCAATATCTGTTGCCCTTCACCCACGAACAGCTCGATGAGCTGCGCCCTCTGCTGTTCGATCAGGACACCATTCCGCTGGTAGAGGCTTCGGCCGAACGGTTGCCCACCTCTTTTCCCGTATTGGAGCAGTGGCGCGACTATCGGCGCCGGCTGGCGGTGCACGGTGCCCAGCGCGAGCAGCGCTGGCTCAGCGCCTCCCGTCTGCTGGTGTTCTGGATGGGGGAGGAGGGGATCCGTCAGCCGACCGAACACAAGCGGATGGCCCTCGGCATCGAGAGCTGGGGGGATTTTCTGCCGCTCAAGGAGGCGGGGGTCGACTTCTTCGCCGGCGGTTTTCTCGCCCGCCCGGAGCTGGTGAACCAGCGCGCCGCCCAGCCGGACATGAAGCTGGTGCAGGAGATACTGCAGCTCATCTGCCACGAGGAGTTCTCCTTCGCCCGGGTGGCGACCCTGCTGCAGCAGGATGCCTGGCTGCCGGGGCAGTTGTTGAGTTACGTCAACGCCCCCGGCTTCGATCATGCCAGCCCCATCGTCTCGGTTAACCGGGCGCTCTCCTATCTGGGGGAGCAGGAGATCCGCAAGTTCGTGCTTATCTACGGATTGGCCAGGGTCAGTCAGCACATTCCGGAGGCCTGCACCCGCATGGCCATTGCCCGCGGCCGCTTCTGCGAGCTGATCGCCCTGAGCGCGCTCGGCAAGTCCGCCGCCAGCTGGGCCTTCCTGGTGGGGCTGGTGCTGGACGGCTCGCTGCTCTCCGAACAGCTCAAGGCCCATCTGCCCAAGGACGTGAAGCGAGCGCTGGAGTCCCGCGAGGGACCGCTGTTTCATCTGTTTCAGCTGGTGAAGTGCTATGAACAGGGCGACTGGCCACTGCTGGCCCAGCTGGCGCCTACTTATCAGCTGGATCCCGCCAAGCTGACCCCCATCTATTTTCAGGCACAAATGTGGGGGCAAGCGTTTCTCGCCACCTAGGCCGTGGCGAGCGAGAGGGGCTCTGGCTAGAATGGGGGCCCTTTTTCAGACACGGATCCCGCACCATGACCCTCTCCGGCTTTCAAGGCCTGGTATTCGACCTCGACGGCACCCTGGTGGACTCCATGCCGCTGCACCTCGCCGCCTGGGCGCACACGGCCCGGGAGTTTGGCTTTCACTTCGATCCCGACTGGTTCTATGAGCTGGGTGGCATGCCGAGCCGCAAGATAGCCCTGCTGGTGGCCGAGCAGCAGCAGATCGCGCTGGATCCGCTCATCGTGACCCGTTGCAAGACCGAGCACTACGTGGCCAACCTGCACAAGGCAACCGTCTTCCCGGCCATGCAGACACTGGTCGAGCGTTACCATGGCCGCATTCCCATGGGGATCGGCACCGGCTCACCGCGGGTCAACGCCGCCGCCGTGCTGCGCAATACCGGGTTGGATCGCTACTTCTCCGTGGTGGTGACGGCCGATGATGTCGAGCTGCACAAGCCCCATCCGGATACCTTCCTGCTGGTGGCCAGCAAGCTGGGGGTCGATCCGGCGGGTTGTCTGGTGTTTGAGGATACGGGGATTGGCGTACAGGCCGGTCAGGCTGCGGGTATGCAGACCTGCATGGTCAGGGAGGGCAGACCGGTCGGCTTGCAGTATTGAAGCTGCCGCATTGAATCTGGGCAGAGAGCGTCATCATGGGCGCTGAGGTAGAAAGTCCATTCCCATACGGGACTGTCATGACAAATGGGAATGGACTCGGTCACCCTCTGACGCAGCGATGGTCGCGGGGTGACATGGGCATGGCCTTACTGGTCGCTGTTGCCGCCCTGGTTGTCGTCGTAACGACCGGGTGCGCCGTGGGGGCGCGGCGCCATGGAGACGCGAGGCTTGCGAGCACGCTGGATATTGACCTGCGGCCGGCCGGAGTGCATGGCGATGGTGGAGATCTTGGCCTTGTAGACCAGCTGCTGGTTGCCATGGGCATCGGTCAGCAGCACGCTGTACTGGTCGAAACCGCTGATGGTCCCCTCCAGCTTGATGCCGCTCACCAGGAAGATGGCGACCTGACTGCGGTTCTTGCGCAACCAGTTGAGGGCAGAATCTTGCCCGTTCCCGAGGGAGAAGGCTTGCTCGATCGTGGAGTAGCTTGGGGATTCAGTTGTCATAAATTATTGTCCCGCGGAAAAAAAGTGGCGTTTGATTGTGCTAAATGGTCACTTGCTTGTCAAAGTCATTCTCACGCCCGGTCGGGGTGGTGCAATGAGAGGGCTGGTCGGCACGGGCCGCTGCTGTAATAATTGGCGGTTCTGGCCCCGTGGCGGGCCTCATGCTGGGGTTTCATCTTGCATCCGGTTTCACACCAACATCAACCCACCTATACCCATGACGCCACCGCGTGCGAAGAGTGCGACCTGCTGGTGCCGGCCACCACGCTGGCCGTGGGGGAGGTGAGCAGCTGTCCGCGCTGCGGCCATACCCTGAGCCGCCATCTGCCGGAGCAGGAGCGCAGGCCCATCGCCTACGGCTTTGCGGCCATCATCATGTTCGTGCTCTCCAACGCCTTTACCTTCATGTCCTTCTCCGCCAAGGGGGTGGGGCAGGAGATGACCTTCCTGCAGTGCATCACCACCCTGGTGGATCAGGGCTACCTGTTCCTCGGGGCCGTGCTGAGCCTGACCCTCATCGGCCTGCCGCTGGTCTATATCGGTTCCATCATGCTGGTGCTGTGGCGGGTCGACAAGGATCTGCACAGCAATGCCCTGCGCTCTCTCGGTCGGCTGCTGTGCCGGATCAAGCCCTGGCTGATGGTGGATGTCTTCCTCATCGGGGTGCTCATCTCCCTGGTCAAACTGATGGGGATGGCCGACATCAAGATGGGGTTGTCGTTCTGGGCCTTCGTCGGCTACACCCTGCTGCTGATCAAGATGATCTCGTCGCTGGATCGGATGTGGCTGTGGCAGCGGCTGTTCGGGCCGAGCCAGCCGCATGGCGTGACGGTGGATGACGACGAGGCCAGCGCCATGAGCGCCGGTCTGGTGGGTTGCCACATCTGCGGCGCCCTGAGCGAAGCCGGTGCCCACAGCTGCAAACGCTGCGGCGAGCATCTGCACAGCCGCAAGCCGGGCGGGTTGAACCGTACCTGGGCCCTGCTCTTTACCTCCATCATCCTCTACGTGCCGGCCAACCTTTATCCCATCATGGATACCGTCTTCCTCGGGGATGACAGCCCCTCCACCATTCTGGGTGGGGTGCTGGTGCTGTGGGCCATGGGCTCCTATCCCATCGCGGCGGTGATCTTCTTCGCCAGCGTGGTGGTGCCGCTGGTGAAGATCCTGGCGCTGTTGTGGCTCTGCTACATGGTGCAGCGCGGCCAGGGCACCTCGCCCCTTGGCAAGCTCAAGCTTTATCGCATGACTGAATTTGTGGGGCGCTGGTCGATGATCGACGTCTTCGTGGTGGCCATCCTGGCGGGTCTGATCCGGCTCGACAACCTGATGACCATCTATCCGGGCCCTGCGGCCGTCGCTTTTGCAGGTGTGGTGCTGGTGACCATGGTGGCAGCCATGAGTTTCGATTCCCGCCTGATCTGGGATTTACAACAAGGAGAACGCGAACGTGAGTGAGCGTAAGAAGAGGTGGAAACCCGGTTCGGACTTTCTGAGCTCGGCCGCCGCAATCTGGATGGTGCCGCTGCTGGCGCTGTTCATCGGGATCTGGATGCTGTTCCAGCACTGGTATTCGCAAGGTCCCAGCTTCACCCTGACGGTGGCAACGGCCGAAGGCATAGTGGCGGGCAAGACCATGATCCGCTCCCGCGAGGTGGAGGTGGGTCGCATCGAGGCGGTGGAGCTCAGCGATGACTACAGCCACGCGGTGCTGAAGGCCCGCCTGACCAATGCCGCCGCCGGCATGCTCAAGAAGGACAGCCAGTTCTGGGTGGTCAAGCCGCGGGTGGGACGCGAAGGGGTGTCGGGCCTCGGCACCCTGCTCTCCGGCGCCTATATCGAGCTGGCCCCCGGCAAAAAGGGCAAGGCGCGCGATGAGTACGCCATGCTGGACAAGCCGCCACTGGCCTCGCAGGACGCCAAGGGGCTGCGATTATCACTGAGCAGCCGGGATACCCGGGCGCTCGGGGTGGGGTCGCCCATCAACTACCAGGGTTTCACCATAGGCCAGGTGGAAGAGGCGAAGTTCCTGCCCGAAAAGAGTGAGATGCAGTACCAGATCTTCATCAATGCCCCCTATGACGTGCTGGTGAGCAGCAACTCTCGCTTCTGGATGACCCCGGGCTTTGAGGTCTCCATGAGCAGCGAGGGGATGAAGGTGAAGATGGATTCGCTGGAGAGCCTGCTGGACGGTGGCATCACCATGGGGCTGCCCCCTGGCTGGGCACCCGGCGAGCCGGTCAAACAGATGGACGACTTCACCCTGTTCCAGGATCAGGCCAGCGTGCTGGCCGGTAGCCTGGATCAGTTCATCGACTACGTGTTCCTGTTCGAGGACAGCGTCGGTGGCCTGCACCCGGGCGCGGCGGTGGAGTATCGCGGCATTCGGGTCGGTACCGTCATCTCGGCGCCCTATCTCATCGACGAGAAAGGGGTGCAGATGTTCCAGAGCCGGCAGATCCCGGTACTGGCGAGGATCGAGGTGCAGCGTCTCTCCCATCGCTATGCCAACGCGGAGAAGGAGCAGTGGCGCGCCCTGTTCGGCAAGCAGTTCAAGGAGGGGTTGCGGGCGACGCTCAAGACCTCCAGCCTGCTGACCGGGGGCAAGGTGGTGGATCTGAACTTCTACCCCGATGCGCCCAAGTTCCAGCCCACCAAGCTGGCGGGCTATCAGGTATTCCCGACCGTGCAGGCAGGGCTCGACCAGATCGAACGCAAGGTGAACCAGATCCTCGACAAGTTCGTCGACATGGACACCGCCCAGACCCTGAACCAGGTCAACCACACCCTGGCGACCCTGGATCAGACCCTGAAGAATGTCAGTGCGCTGAGTGCCAACCTGAACAAGTTCACCGGTCAGAGCGCGACCCAGCAGTTGCCGGCGTCCCTCAACGACAGCCTGAAACAGCTGCAGAGCACGCTGCAGGAGTATGATGCCAACTCCCAGACCAACCAGGATCTGCGGCAGTCGGTGCAGTCGCTCAACCAGCTGATGCGCGAGTTGCAGCCGTTGGTACATTCGCTCAACGAGCAGCCGAGCTCGTTGATTTTCGATCGGGCTCGTCCCCGTGATCCCGAGCCCAAGCGAGGTCAATGATGAAGAAACGGATGATGACGCTGGCCTTGCTGGGCCTGCTGGCGGGTTGCAGCGCGGCATCGACGCAGCTGCACTACTACTCCCTCGACGCCGAGGCGCAGCAACCGGCTGCAGTGGTGGCGCAGCCGCAGCATCAGCTGGTGCTCAAACCTGTCTCTCTGTCCGGCCAGCTGGATCGGATGAGCCTGGTCTATCAGCTGGAGGGCAAGGAGCTGCACTTCGCCGAATACCATCGCTGGGCAGGGTCGCTGGATGCCCAGCTCGATCAGCTAACCCTGAACGGCCTCTCCAGCCGCTTGCCGGGCTGGGTGGTGCGGCAGGATGGAGCCCGCAAGGGGCCGGTGCTGACCATCTCGGTGGAGCGCTTCCAGGGCCGCCACGACGGTCGCGCCGTGCTGAGCGGCCGCTGGCGCCTGCTGACCGAAGAGGGCTCTGTCCTGCGTGACGTCCCCTTCCAGCAGGTGCGGGTGCTGCCTGCCGATGGCTACGGCACTCTGGTGAGCGAGCTGGGGGCTGGCTGGCAGCAACTGCTCGACCAGATTGCGGCCGAGGTGCGCAAGGGCGCCTGACGACATGTCGATGCACCGACTCAAAATGAAACGGGAGGCCTTGGCCTCCCGTTTTTCATTCGTGGCCGTCAGCCACGCTTGAGGATCACTGCTGAACTTCCGAGATCCCTTCGACCTTGACCTCGACCCGGCGATCCGGGGCCAGGCAGACGATCAGCTCGCGCTTGGACTTGCTGGTGCAGCTGTCGCCGGTGACCGGATTGCCCTTGCCGCGCCCTTCCACGTTGACCTTGTCTGCCGGCAGACCCTTGCCGACCAGGTAGTCGGCGACGGTCCGGGCACGTTGCTCGGAGAGCTTCTGGTTGTAGGCATCGGAACCGATACGGTCGGTGTAGCCGATCACGGTGGCGACACCATCCTTGGGTCTGGCCTGCTCGATCTGGCTGTAGAGGTTATCCAGCGCCTGACCACCGGCCGGCTTGAGGGTCGCCTTGTTGAAGTCGAACAGCACGTCCGAGCTCAGGGTGAACTGCTTGTCGACCATCACGGGTTCGGGGGCCGGAGCCGGCATCGGCGCCGCCACCACGGGGGCGACCTGGCCGAAGCGATAGACCACGGCGACCGCCAGCAGGCCGTTGTCGAGTTCGGCCCCGGTCTTGTCGAGCGAGTTGTCGCCGAGCGGGGTGGTGTATTGGTACTCGAGGCGGGCGGCCCAGTCACGGTTGAAGGCGTATTCCGCCCCCAACGCCCCGACAAAGGCGGCGCCGTTGTCATTGTCGAACTGCTTGCTGTCGGTCCAGGCGTAAGCGCCACCGAGGCGGGTATAGAGATCCAGGCTGTCACTGACCGGCATGCCGATCTTCATGGTGAGCTGGGCCAGCTGGGCTTTTATCTCGTCTCGGCCGATGTCGGTGGGGATCAGCTTGTCGGTCGCCGTGTATTTGTACTTGCCGAGCCAGTCGTAACCCAGTTCGAAGCCCAGGTTCTGGTTGACCTGATAGCCGAGGAAGGCGCCGGCGCCGACATCGTTCTTGTCCTCTTCGCTGATGGCGTAGTTGTCCTTGATATCCTGGTTGTGATCGACGCCATAGAAGTTGGACCAACCCAGCTTGGCACCGCCATACCAGGTGTTGTCCTGTCCGGCTGCTTGGGCGTTGGCCGCAAGCAAGCCTGAAACCAGCAAGGTAATCAGTGTTTTATTCATGTTGAGCCTCTGCAATTTCATATTGTTGAGGGGAGGTTTAAGGGGTCGCCTCTCCTTATGGGTCGGGCTTATAGCACAGCCACAACAGAGTAAGGGTAGTCGCTTTCCCTGGGTTCTCAAGCAACTGATATAAAACATAATGTGATTTTCATCGCCGCAATTTGCCGCCGTGATTTGCGCTCTGCCGAGGGGGCGCAATAGTTAAGCGAGGCGAGTCTGCAGCGAGGTGAGCATGAACATCAGGTGGATATGGCTGTGCTGGGCGTTATGGCTGGTGCCGGGCTGGGCAGCCGAAACCCTGCAGGTGGTGACCGAAGACTATGCCCCCTACAACTATCTGGAAGAGGCCGAGGTCAAGGGGCTGGGCACCGAGGTGGTGGAGGCCATGCTGGAAGAGGCCGGCTTCGAATACAGCCTGGACATCTACCCCTGGGCGCGGGCCATCTCGCTGGCGCGCAGCCGTCCCAACGTGCTCATCTACAGCATCAGCCGCTTCCCAGAGCGGGAGGCGCAGTTCCAGTGGATCGGGGTGATAGCGCGTATCGACTTCCATGTGTTCGCCCTGGCCAAGCGCGACGATATCAAGCCCTTTAGCCAGCTGTCGCAGGCGCGGGCCTGGTCCATCGGCACGGTGCGCAACGACGCGCTGGAGCAGTACCTCATCAGCCGCAATTTTTCCAACCTGCAGCGCAACAACAACCATGAAGCCAATCTGCTCAAACTGTTGATGGGGCGCATCGATCTCTGGCCGGTGTCGCAGGAGACGGCCTACTACTATGCGCGCCAGGCGGGCTATGGGCCGTCCACCCTCAAGATAGTGCACGACATCGAGGATTTTACCGGGGGGGATCTCTACGTGGCGGCGAGTCTGAAAACCTCGCCCGAGGTGGTCAAGCGGCTGCAGGAGGCGCTGGCCACCATCAAGCAGAACGGCATCTACGACGGCATAGTGAAGCGCTACCGCTGAGCCGTGCTGGCCTGTGAGGGTTGCGCAACAAAAAGGGCCGACTGTCGTCGGCCCTTTGTCATCAGTGAGCGAGGAACTCGTACTGAGCCTCGATGAAGGCACCGGCCCGCTCGCTCAGGGCGGCGTGCACGACGGTGGTGGGGTGAACCTGATCCCAGAACATCTTGCCTTCGCAGTCGAGGGTGCTGGCGCTGCGCCGCACCATGGGGCTGGCCACGGCCTGGGCCAGCAGCGGGTTGCCGGCGATGGCGAGGCGTTCCTGCGGGTTGAAGGCGGAGAGGCTGCTGTCGCTGGCGACACTAGTGGCACTGCGGGAGGCAAACGGCTTCCACACATAGCCACCGCCGTAGCAGGCGTTCTCGGTGTCGCTCAGGCCGAAGTTCTGCGGCTCGCGCAGCATCTCGGCGAACTGCTTGTCGATCTCGAACAGCTTGACGATGCCGGTGGGGGCCAGCTGGCGTGCCAGGTTCAGCAGCAGCTGGTTGTGGTAAGCGGAGACATGGCTGGCCGCCTCGACCACCTTCTGGCTGCGGGCCGAGGGGTTCTGACCCAGATCCGGCAGGTTGAACAGCAGAATCTGCTTGGCGCCATTCAATACCATGCGGTTGGCCGCATCGCTGATGGCGTCGCGCACCCGCTTGGCATCCTGCTCGGTGTTCCAGCCATAGGCCAGGTAGTCGTTGGCGCCGACCCAGAGGATCACCAGATCATCGGGCTTGAAGCTGTCCTTTTGCAGGAACTGGGTCACCTCGTAATCCAGGTTGTTGATGACCTGATACTTGGGATTCCAGGAGATCTTGTTGTAGGCCACCGCGGTGGCGCCCCCTTCCGCCTCGTTGGCGATGGTCAGCCCCGGGAACTGCTGGGCCAGCTGTTCCAGCCAGACCGGCCCGTTGGAGAAGCGGCCCTGATAGTAGGGAGGGCTGGAGGGGAGATAACCGCGCATCTTGCTGTACATCTTGCCGGTGTCGGAGAGGCTGTCGCCAAACATCACGATCCGGGAGAAGGCGGGGCGACTGTCGGCTGCCTGAACTGTCAGCGCGAAGAGTCCCAATAAACACACAAACCATTTCTTCATCTTGTTGTTCTCATTGATTGGAAGCAGGTGGTGCCTGCAGGCTGTTCCTCGATAGGCAAAGGTGCTGGGAAGCTGTTTTGCCATCTTGCAGGGTATAAGGCCGAATTTTATTTCGCAGCAGTGCGGGCTGATTAAATCGATTACGGTCACATCCCCTTCACCCAGATGGGGAGGCTTCACGTTTGTTTCACGCCCCGGCAGGCAGACTGCACCCGTACCCAATGACAGGAGCATGAAATGAACAAGGCAAGCGTAATCGGTCTGTTGACCCTGATGTCCATCTCTTCTTTCGCCATGGCGGCCTATACCGGCCCGCAGGAGCAGAACAAGGTGTCCGTCGCACAGTTGAAGGATCTGGCCGATGACAGCTGGGCCACCTTGGAAGGGAAGCTGGTCAAGCACCTGGGCGGCGAGAACTATCTGTTCCGCGACGCCAGTGGCGAGGTGGAAGTGGAAGTGGCTCAGGACGTGTGGCGTGGCACCGAAGTGGGCCCGGACGATCTGATCCTCATCCGTGGCGAGGTGGACCACAGCTGGAACAAGACCGAAGTGGAGGTGGAGAAGCTGGAGAAGGTGGGCGCCGCCCCGCAGAGCAAGGGCGGTTTCATCGCCAAATAAGGGCTGACTCCGCACGCCAGACGTAACAAGGGCGCCTCCATGGAGGCGCCCTTTTGCTGTTGGTCTGCTTAGCCGGTGCGGGCCAGCGTGCGCTTGAAGCCCTTCTCGGCCTGATTGACCTTGTAGAGATAGCGGCGGGCTTCCGCCTTGGGGTGCTGCTCGGTCAGGATCTGGTAGACCGCCTCGGGCGAGAGCTGGTTGATCATGCCGGGCGCCGCCTTGCGGTCGCTGGAGAAGGTGTTGAGCACCCCGCCGGCGCCGCCGTTGTAGGCCGAGATGACGGCGTAGCGACGCGAGCGCGGATCCTGGATATCCACCAGATAGACGGTCTGCAGCAGGTGCAGGTAGGCGGTGCCCACGTCTATGTTGTAGGCCGGGTTGAACAGGTCCTCCCGGGTCGGCTGGCCGCTCTTGCCCTTGACCCGCACGTAGACGTCCCGCCCGGCGGTGGCCGGGATCACCTGCATCAGGCCGTAGGCGTTGGCATGGCTGACCGCATAGGGGTTGAAGCTGCTCTCGGTCTTGATCACCGCGTAGATCAGGCTCTCCGCCACCCCGTACTTGCGGGAGGCTTCCCGGATCAGGCTGGCGTACTTGTAGCCCCGTCGGTCCTCGTGGTTGGCCACCATGGGGATGTCGACGAAGAAGATGGTACGGATGCCGAGGGTGCGCTTCTTCATCGCCGTGTTGAGCAGGTAGTCGGCATAGCGCTCGGCACGCCAGTCGAAGCGGATCGGCTGGCCCTGGTTGTCCAGCACCTGACCGTAGAGGAAGGGCTCGCCGCCGGGCAGGATCTCTGCGTCGGAGTAAAGATCCACTTCCGCCGGATCGTCCGGAGTGAGCAGGGTCTCGATGATGGCGCGGCGCAGGTGGGAGCGCGGGTCGATGCCGGAGACGGTCTCGACCATGATGTGGCCGCTGGAGAAGTCGATGTGGGCCCGGCTCTTGTATTGATCCGTGTATTTGACGTAGTCAAACTTGCCCGCAAACAGCGCCTCACGCCCCCAAATCTCGTTCACGTTGTGGGAGAGCGCGCTGATCATGTGTTCAAAGCCGCGGATGTCCTTGCCGTTGACGAGATCGTCATCCTCGTTGCCATTGGGCTTGGGGGAGGATGAGCAGGCAGAGAGAAACAGCAGGGTGCACAGCAGCCAGAAAATTCGGCCCATAGAGTCCTCAAACTGGGCGGCGGGCCGCCCGTCACTTCCGTCGTTGCCGTGAGTCGACGGGGCCGACCTGCGCAGGCCGGCCCCGTTCACGGGTTATTTGCTGGGCGGGGTATAACCGTCGATGGCCACTTCACCCGCTTCGAACAGGTAGTTCACCATCTCTTTCTCCAGCAGCTGGCGATGCTCGAGGTTCATCATGTTCAACTTCTTCTCGTTGATCAGCATCACCTGCTTCTTCTGCCACTCAGTCCAGGCTTCCTTGCTGATGTTGTCAAAAATGCGCTTGCCGAGTTCACCGGGGTAGAGCTGGAAATCGAGACCCGGGCCCTCTTTTTTCAGGCGCTGGCAAAATACGGTACGGCTCATGTTGACCTCTATGGTTGTAAGTCCGGATAGGCGAGCAGACGGGCCGTGGCGGCCGCCAGACCCACCTCTGCAGGATGGCGTAAGTTATACCAGAGTCGGTTATCCGCTTCCATGAGCAGGGGGGCCGGCGGCGCGTCGGTTTCGATCAGCATGGGCCGGATATCGAGGTGAAAGTGGCTGAAAGTATGGCGAAAACCGGCCAGTTCGCGGGGTTCGCTGCCGGTCAGGCCGAGCCGCTGCAACAGCCCAGCCACCTCGGCGTCCGACTCCACCTGGGGGAAGCAGTAGAGCCCGCCCCAGATCCCCTGCGGCGGCCGCTTCTCCAGCAGCAGCTGATCGCCGTGGCGGATGAGCAGCATGATGCCGGTACGGGCCGGGATGCTCTTCTTGGGCTTGCTGTTGGGGTAGGCGGTGGGGTTGCCCTGCGACAGCCCCTGGCAATCCTCCCGCACCGGGCAACGGTCGCAAGCGGGCTTGCTGCGGGTGCAGACGGTGGCGCCCATGTCCATCATGGCCTGGTTGTAGTGGGCCACCCCGAGCTTGGGGGTGAGGCGGATGGCCAGCTCCCACAGATCGTTCTCCACCTGTTTCTGACCGGGCCAGCCGGGCAGGGCCAGCCAGCGGGTGAGTACCCGCTTCACGTTGCCATCCAGGATGGCGTGGGGCTGGCCAAGGGAGAGGGAGAGCACGGCACCCGCGGTGGAGCGGCCGATCCCCGGCAGCGCCATCACCTCCTCCAGCCGCTCCGGGAATAGGCCGCCATGGAGGTCGCGGATCTGCTGGGCCGCCTTGTGCAGGTTGCGGGCGCGGGCGTAATAGCCGAGCCCGGTCCAGTGGTGCAGCACCTCGTCGATGGGGGCATCGGCCAGTGCCAGCACGTCGGGAAAGCGGGCCATGAAGCGCTGATAGTAGGGAATGACCGTAGCGACCTGGGTCTGCTGCAGCATGATTTCCGAGACCCAGACCCGGTAGGGGGTCTTTTCCTGTTGCCAGGGCAGGGTCTTGCGACCGTGGAGCTGATACCAGTCCAGGATCCTGGTGGCGAAGGTCGCGTTATCTGAGTTGTTCACATTATGCTCATATTATTGATTTAAAACTAAATTGACTAACGTGTAGCGGTCTTGGCGCTGATACCAGTGCAACGTCCGGTTGGCGAAGGTGGTGTTGCTCGGACTGCTCACTTTGTTCTCATGTCATTGATTAAAAAGGGGAGCTCTCAGGCTCCCTCTTGAAATGGCGGTGGTATGCGCGGTTTAGCCGCGCCAGTCCTGCAGCGCCTTGAGGCTGGCATTTTGCCCACCCACCTGCAGGATGATGTAATCCTGGGCGATGGCGAGCAGGGTGACGCCGGGGGCAACCTCGCTCCCTTCCCGGTAGGTGCGCCCGTTCAACCTCACGGCCCGGTTGGCCGGGTTGGAGGAGAAGACGTGGGCGCCGTAGGCCAGCGGCGGCACCTGCTGGCGGAGCGCCTGCGGCAGAGCGCTGAGCGGCGTGGCCTGCAGCTCGGCCGGTACCTGCGGCGGCGCGCCCTGATCCCGCAGCGGAGTGTTGTTGAGGGCGTTGAGGATGCGCTCGGCCAGCCCCTGGCTGCTGTCGGCGGGCGCCGGTGCAGGCTGGGCATCGGCCTTGGGGGTGACCACGGGCTCGGGCGGCGGCGGTGGCAGCGGCCGGGTGATCATCGGTTTGGGCTCGACCCGCACGAAGGGCGGGGTCACCACCTCCTTCACCTCCACCGTCTTCTCGATGGGGCGGTTGTTGAGCAGGTGCCAGCCATAGTTGGCGGCGGCCCCCATCACCAGCGCCAGCGGGGCCAGCAGCCACCAGATCCAGCGCCTGGGTTGTTCCTCATCCTGGCTGACCGGCAGCCCCATCGCCGGAATGTGCGGGGTGAACTGGGGCTGATCGGCCCGCCGCAGCGCCTTGAGCAGGGTGGACATCAGGAAGCCTCCTCCGACAGTGTGTTGATGGCATCATCCTCTGCCGGATCCAGCTTGGCCGGCTTGCTGGCCCGCTGGGCGTCATCCTCCAGCTTCGGCATGGGTTCACCGGCCATCACGTTGAGGCGCAGCAGGGTGTTGCTGCCGGCGATGCCGTCCGGAGTCAGTCCCTGCTCGCGCTGGAACTGCTGCAGCTTGGTCTTGAGCTCGGCATCGAAGCGACGGACCTTGCGATCCGGCTGTTGCAGGGCCCGGCTGAGGGCGTTGTCGAGCCACTGCACCTGAGTGGGGCCGGCGTTGTTGCCGATCAGGGTGACGCCGCCCTTGGGCATGCGCCACAGCAGGGTGTAGCTGCCACCCCAGTAATCGCTCAGCCACTGCCGGTCTACCTGCCAGCTCTGGTTGCCGATGAGCAGGTTGGCCTTGTCGGGGCCGAGGTTGACCAGGGTGGCGTAATAGGTGCCGCCGGTCTCGTCGGTCAGGCTGACGAGGGCGGGATACTGCAGCGTCTGCAGCTCCGCCAGGGAGGCTTCCCCCTCCTGGCAACGCAGGCCGGCGCGCGGCGCGTTGTCGCAGGTTGCCTCTTCCAGTTCGGTCTGGTAGCCCCATACCTTGTAGAGATTCTGCATGGCGCTGTCCGGCTCCAGCGCCTGATTGATGGCGCGGGTCAGCTGCTCCTGCTGCTCCGGGGTGTCGTCCACCTTGACCGGCACCTCCACCGTCACCACCGGGCGGGTCGGGAAGAAACCGAAGAACTGCCAGCCCCACCAGCCGGTGGCCACCAGCAAGGCGCCAACCAGCGCCACCATCAGGCCGGACTGCCAGGTGCCCTCGTCACGGATGCCGCTCACCTCGAAGGCTGCCAGGCTGATGTCGCCGTGCACTATCTTGTGGCTGCCGCGGGCGAAGGCGGCGATCAGGGCGCGGTCGCAGATGAGGTTGATGAGGCGCGGAATGCCGCCGGAGAGGCGGTGCAGGGTCTGGATCGCCTTGGGGGTAAAGATGGGCTGCACGCAGCCGGCCACCTGCAGACGAAAGCGGACATAGGCATCCACGTCCTGGCAGGAGAGCGGCAGCAGGTGGTAGCGGGCGGTGATGCGTTGGGCCAGCTGGCGCAGCAGGGGCTGGCGCAGCATCTGCTGCAGCTCGGGCTGGCCGATGAGCACCACCTGCAGCAGCTTCTTCTCATCGGTCTCCAGGTTGGTGAGCAGGCGCAGCTGTTCCAGCACGCCGGGCAGCAGGTGCTGGGCTTCGTCCACCAGCACCACGCTGCGCTTGCCTGCCGCCAGATTGGCCAGCAGGTGATCGCGGATAAGGTCGAACAGCTGCTTGAGGCCGGCATCCTGGCCATAGCCAAGCTGGAACTCGTCACAGATGGCCGCCAGCAGATCCCGTTCGGTCAGGGATGGATTGAGGATGTAGGCGATCTCGGTCTCGGCCGGCAACTGCTGCAACAGGCAGCGGGAGACGGTGGTCTTGCCGGTGCCCACTTCCCCGGTCAGCAGCACGAAGCCGCCCCCATCCTGCAACCCGTAGTTGAGGTGGGCGAGGGCTTCCCCGTGCCGTTCACTCATGTAGAGGTATTTGGGATTGGGCGAGATGGAGAACGGGTGCTCCGACAGACCGAAGAACTGTGTGTACATAAGGATCCATTCCGTTGTTATGGGCGGCAGGTTAAAGCCTCCCCCAAGGGATGTCAAAGACCCGGATGCCATAAGGGGGGCCAGCGCGCACCCTGATCTCCCGGTGGGGAAATCAGGGTTGCGGCCATGGCGGCTGGCGGTGGGAAAAAGGGCCTGTGAGTATCGACGGCGGCCCGCCAACCGGGCTCGCATGGCATCGATGTCGGGCCGGGAATAGTCTCCATCGGTCAAACCGGTATAATCGGGACAGGTTTATCAAGGGAGACAGAGCTTGCAGACTTATCTGGTTGGGGGCGCGGTGCGGGATCGCCTGCTGGGATTGCCGCAGGGGGACAGGGATCACCTGGTGGTCGGGGCGACCGTGGAACAGATGCTGGCGCTGGGTTTTACCCAGGTAGGCCGCGACTTTCCCGTGTTTCTGCACCCCAAGACCCAGCAGGAGTACGCGCTGGCCCGCACCGAGCGCAAGCAGGGGCAGGGTTACACCGGCTTCGTCTGCCACGCCTCGCCGGAGGTGACGCTGGAGCAGGATCTGCTGCGCCGGGATCTCACCGTCAACGCCATCGCCGAAGATGACGCGGGGCAACTGCACGATCCCTATGGCGGCATCGAGGATCTGAAACAACGGCTGCTGCGCCACGTCTCCCCCGCCTTTGCCGAAGATCCGCTGCGCATCCTGCGGGTGGCCCGCTTCGCCGCCCGCTTCCACGCCCAGGGTTTCGTGGTGGCTCCCGAGACGCTGGCGCTGATGCGCGAGATGACCGAGGCCGGTGAGCTGGCCCACCTGACCCCGGAGCGGGTCTGGAAGGAGCTGGAGAAGGTACTGTTGGGGCCGACCCCGCAGGTGTTCTTCGAGGTATTGCGTGAGTGCGGCGCCCTGGTCGCCCTGTTCCCCGAGCTGGACGCCCTGTTCGGGGTGCCTGCCCCCGCCAAGTGGCACCCGGAGATCGATACCGGCATCCACACCATGATGGTGCTGGCACAGGCTTGTCGGCTTTCGCCAGAGCTGGCGGTGCGCTTCGCGGCGCTGTGCCACGACTTTGGCAAGGGGCTGACCCCGCCGGAGTTCTGGCCGAGCCACCACGGTCACGGCCAGAAGGGGCTGCCGCTCATCCGCGACTTCTGCGAGCGCTTCCGGGTACCGAACGAGTGTCGTGACCTGGCCCTGCTGGTGAGCGACCTGCACACCCATATCCACATCGCCTTCGAGCTCAAGCCCGCGACCCTGCTCAAGGTGTTCGACAAGGCTGACGCCTGGCGCCGGCCCGAGCGCTTCGCCCAGCTGCTGGACGCCTGCCGGGCCGACTTTCACGGCCGTACCGGCTTCGAGGAGCGGGTCTATGCCGAACCCGACTATGTGGCGCAGGCGCTGGCGGCCGCCCAGGCGGTGCCGGTGAAGGAGATAGTGGCGGCCGGCTTCAAGGGGGAGGCTATTCGCGAGCAGCTGGCCAAGCGCCGGCTCGATGCCATCAGCCGGGTGCGCGACGAGTGGACCTTCCTCGAGGATTGACGAGGCATGGAGACGAGGCATGGACAAAAAAGCCCGGGTCAGTGACCCGGGCTTTTTCATGGTCGCGCCGGCATGGCGGGTGGCCGCCTAGTCACCGGGGCCGAATCGCTCATGCACCGGGTCGTAGAAGTAGGCCTGGTAGTTGAAGTCGATCCCCTTGATGTAGGGATTCTCCAGCCGGAACAGCCGGCGGGTATTGAGGTGGGCGAAGCTGAGGGAGGGCTTGAATGCCTTCAGCCAGAGCGCCTGCAGGGAGCCGTCGCGCCAGGCGGCCTTGAGCCCCTGCTGCACCCGGTCGATGGCCTGCCGGTTGCCGTTGTGGGTGAAGAAGACCCGAGGCAGGGGATAGTAGAGGGCCAGGCTCTCATCCATCATCAGCCCTTCCACTTCTTTGTGGTTCAGCTTTTCCTGAGGCAACTCGTTGATACCACGGCAGAAAAGATCGAAACGACCGCGCGCCACCATCTTGAACAACTGCTCGTAGCCCTCCACCTCCAGCACCTTGAAGCCGGCCCGGCGCAGGATCTCTACATCGAGCCAGCCCTTGCCCTGGCCGATGTCGAAGCGCTTCAGCTCATCCAGGCTGGTGGCCTTGGCAACCTCATCCTTGCGGGTGGGGCTGACGAAGCAGATGCGGTAGCTGACGATGCCGATATGGATGGGAAAGCGTACGTAGTCGATGCCGCTCATGTCCCGATCGGCGCGATAGCTGTCCATGGCGAACAGGTTGGGGTAGTGGTTGAAGCGCAGGCTGACCCACATCCTGGCCAGGGTCATGGGAGGGGCGGCCTGCATCCGGTAGTCGCCATGGCTGGCACGGGTCTTCTCCAGCGCCAGGCGCAGGAGCTCGCGATCATAGGTGCTTCTGGGATCGTGCTCGCTCTCCGGGCTCATGTAGGTGAACAGGGTCGGGCCGGCCAGCACAGGCATGGCCGTCAGCAGGGCGAGCAGCGGGATCCAGTGCATCATGCGCTCCTGTGAAAAGCAGAGACTCTTCTGAGTGTAGTGACTCTCCCGGCCGTGAGCGGCAGAGGCGGGGTCAGGGTTTGCTGGTGGCGGGCTCGCCCGGTCCGAAGCGCTGGGTGAGGGGATCGTAAAGATAGGGGTGGTAATCGAAGTCGAGTCCTTGCAGCAGGGGGTTGTCCAGTCTGAACAGTTGCCGCTGGTCGAGCCTGGCAAACGCCAGCGCCGGTTGGTAGGTCTTGAGCCAGAGCGCCTGTAGTGAGCCATCCTGCCAGGCCAGCTGCAGGCCGGCCCGGATCCGGCGCAAGGCATGCTGGTTCTCCTTGTGGCTGTAGAAGAGGTGGACGAAGGGGTAGTAGAGCGCCAGATGCTGGTCGACCATCAGCGGTCCAAGATCCTTGTGGGTATCCAGCTCGCTCAGCAGCTCGTTGGCACCCCGGCAGAAGAGGTCAACCCGGCCGCGCACTACCAGTTTGAACAGCCGCTCGTAGCCTTCTACCTCTTGTACCTTGAAGCCGGCGGCGCGCAGTATGTCGGCGTCCTGCCAGCCGCGGCCCTGGCCATGGGTGAACTGCTGCAGATCGCTGAGGGTGCGCACTCGGGCCACGGCTTGCTGCTGCTTGGGGCTGACGAAGCAGATGCGATAGCCGAGAATGCCGAGATCCACCGGGAAGCGGACATAGTCGAGGTCGTGGCTCCCCTCCGGGCGCGGGAAACTGTCGATGGCCAGCAGGTTGGGGTAGAGGTTGTATTGCAGCACCTGACGCAGCCGGGTCCGGCTCATGGACGGGGCCGGGCGCAGTTCGTAGTCGCCGAAGCTGTCGCGGGTCTTCTCCAGGGCCAGCTGCAGCAGCTGCTGACCGTAGAGGGAACGCAAATCCCGGTCACTCTCCGGGCTGACATAGGTCACTATGTCCGCGGCCGGCAGCAGGGGGGAGAAGAGCAGACTACCGGCCAGCAGCCCCAGGATCATCGTTCTGTGGTTCATCATACCGCTCACAACTGTCACATTGAGTTGAGTGTAGCGGTTGATGGCGTCGGGACGGGCTCTCCGGCGCCGGAACCTGTGGCCTTGACCTGCCGCGCGATCGCTACCAGAACAGCTGACCCAGCAGAGGCGCCAGCAGCACGGTCACCATGCCGGCTATCATCATCACCATGCTGGAGACCACCCCCTCCTCGTTGCCCATCTGATAGGCCTTGGCGGTACCGGCGCCGTGGGCCGAGGCACCAAAGCCCGCCCCCTTGCCGAGCCGGCTGCGAATGGCCAGCAGGGTGAGCACGCTCTCCCCCACCGCCATGCCGATGACGCCGGTCAGCACCACGAACAGCGCGGTGAGATCGCTCTGACCGCCGATGGCGCGGGTCGCCTCCACCGCGAAGGGGGTGGTGATGGAGCGCATCGCCAGACTGCGCTGCAGCATGTCGGAGAGATCAAGCCAGCGGGCCAGCAGCACGGTACTGCCCACCGCCATGATGACGGAGGCGACCACCCCCACCGACAGCGACAGCCAGTGGCGGCGAATGAGCTGGCGGTTCTCGTAGACCGGCACCGCGAAGGCGACGGTGGCCGGCCCCAGCAGCCAGAGCAGCCAATGGGATTCCGCCATGTAGTCCTGATAGGGGATGTGGAACAGCATGACGACCGCCACCAGCAGGGTCGGCGCCAGCAGCAGCGGCATCAGCGGCAGGATGCGTTTCTTGCCGTAGAGCCATTTGCTGGCGTAGTAGAAGAGCAGGGTCAGGGCGAAGCAGAGCAGGCCAAGCAGGGTATCAGACATGGCGACGACTCCGGCGGGCCAGTTTCAACTCGAGGCGGTAGACCCTGTCCACCACCAGCGCCGTGGTGCCGAGCACCAGGGTAGTGCTCACCAGCAGCACCACCATGATGCGCCACCCCTCCTGCAACAGCAGCTCCTGATAGTTGACCACCGCCACCACGGCGGGGACGAAGAACAGCAGCATCTCCGCCAGTAGCCAGCGGGCGCCGGCTTCAAACCACTGGGCCTTGACCACCCCGAGCAGGATGCAGGCCAGCAGCAACAGCATGCCGGTGAGGTTGGCGGGCAGCGGCAGGTGGAGAGTGCGCACCGCGGTATCGGCCAGCAGCCAGATGGCCGCCAGCAACAGGATCTGGAAGGGGGTTTGTAACCAGCGGAGGGAGAGGGCTTTCATGATATGGGTCTTTCTGTGAACTTGCTCACAGTATAGAGATGGGTTAAACCTGCAAAAAATGAATTTAAATTATAAAAATCATGCCAAAGAGGCATGATTTGGTTTTGCCATCCGCCAGGAGATCGCCATGGACATCCGCGCCCTGCGTTACTTTGTCGAACTGGTGCGAGAACAGAGCTTCACCCGCGCCTCCGAGAAGCTGTTCGTCACCCAGCCCACCATCAGCAAGATGATCCGCAACATGGAGGAGGAGCTGGGCCAGCCCCTGCTGAGCCGCGCGGGGCGCCGCTTCACCCTGACCGACAGCGGCCGGGTGCTGTTCAACCGGGCCCAGACCATTCTGGCCGAAATGCAGCAGCTGGAGGCGGAACTCGCCGATCTGCAGAGCCTGCAATTTGGCCGGCTGGCCCTCGGCATTCCGCCCATGGTGGGTCACGTCTATGCAGATCTGATCCGCGCCTATCGCAGCCGCTACCCCAAGGTCGAGCTCTCCATCGTCGAGTATGGTGGTCGGCGCATCGAGCAGGCGGTGTTGGAAGGGGAGCTGGATCTCGCCATCACCATGCTGCCGACCAGGGAGGAGGGTGCTTTGAGCGTCCTGGAGCTGGACCAGTATCCCATTCAGGTGGTGCTGCCCGATCTGCCGCGTTGGCGGGAGTGCCGCGAGATCCGGCTGGAGGCGCTGCGGGACGAGCCCTTCCTGCTCTACACCCAGGCCTTCACCCTGAGCGAGCGGCTGGAACAGGCGTGCCGGGCGGCCGGTTTCGAGCCTCAGGTGGCGGCGCGCAGCAGCCAGTGGGACTTTCTCACCGCCATGGTGCGCAGCGGCATGGGGGTCGCCTTCCTGCCCGAGCCCATCTGCCGCCGGCTGACGCCGGACGGCCTGGTGCTGAGGCCGCTGGCGCCAGAGCTGAGCTGGCGGCTCGGGGTGATCTGGCCGAGCGAGCGCTATCTTTCCCGCACCGCCGAGGCCTGGCTGGCGCTCTGCCGCGAACAGGGCTGAACCGCATTAGGGCTCGCCGAAGCGATCGGTCATGGGATTGTAGAAGTAGGGACGGTAGTCGAAGTTGATGCCCTTGAGGAAAGGGTTCTCCAGCTTCAGCATCCGCCTCTGCTTGAGTCCGGCGAAGGCGATGGCAGGGCCGAAACTGCGGCGCCACAAGGCTTGCAGCGAACCATCCTGCCAGGCTTGCTGCAGCCCCGTCTCCACCCGTCTCATGGCCTCGCCGTTGGCGGCATTGGTATAGAAGACCCTGGGTAGCGGATAGTAGATCAGCAGGGCGTTGTCCATCTTCAACCCCTTGATCTCCTTGTGGGTCAGCAGTTCGCTGCGCAGCTCGCTCGCCCCGCGGCACAGGAGATCGAAGCGGCCGCGAGCCACCATCTTGAACAGCATCTCGTAGCCGTCGACCTCCACCACCTTGAGGCCTGCATGGCGCAGTATCTCCACGTCCAGCCAGCCCTTGCCCTGACCGAAGCTGAAGCGACGCAACCCCTCGAGGTCGTGCACCTGTGCCATGGCCGCCTGTTGACCTGGGCTGACGAAACAGATGCGGTAGCTGACGATGCCGAGATGGACAGGAAAGCGGACATAGGCCAGCCCTTTCTCGTCCCGCGCGCTGCTGTAGCTGTCCATGGCGAACAGGTTGGTAAAGCTGTTGAGCTCCAGACTGAGCCGGACCCGAGCCTTGGTCATGGGCGGCGCGGGTTGCAGCTCATAATCGCCAAAGGTGTCGCGGGTCTTGTCGAGGGCGAGGCGGAGCAGCTCCCTGTCATAGGTCATGCGCGGGTCCTTCTCGCTCTCCGGGCTGATATAGGTAAAGCGGGTCGCCGCCAGCGACGTGGAGGAGAGGAAGAGGGAGAGAAGCAGGAACAGGAGTCTATACATCCAGGCTAGGCTCTATGATTTTGTTTCATCCATTATAGTTCGACCCCCAGCCGTTCAGGCGTGCCGGTCGCTTGCCAGCAGGCAGCCCAGCCGGCGGCAGAGACGGCGCAGGGTCTGGTTGTCGAGGGAGGCAAAGCCGAGCAGCCACCCCTCCTGCGTCGGCGGGCCCAGGTAGAACTGGCCGAGGGGACGCAGCCCCAGCCCCTCGGTGTTGGCGGCCTCTGTCAAGCGCGCCTCGCCGCCGGGGGGGAGCCGCACGGCGCACTGCAGGCCGGCCCCGCCGTGGATGGGGATGAGGGCGGGGCAGTGGCTGGCCAGCTCGGCCAGCAGCAGGTCGCGGCGGCTCTGATAGACCAGCCGGCTCTGGCGCAGGTGGGTGGCGAAGTGGCCGGCGCGGATGAAGTCGGCGGTGACCGCCTGCAGCAGCTGGTTGCTGTGGCCGTCGACCGCGGCCCGGGCCCGGCAGAAGGACTCCATCAACGGCCTGGGCAGCACCAGGTAGGCGAGGCGCAGCGAGCCGAACAACACCTTGCTGAAGGTGCCCACATAGAGCACCCGTCCCTGACCATCCAACCCCTGCAGGGCGGGGAGCGGCCGCTGATCGTACTGGTACTCGCCGTCGTAGTCGTCCTCCAGGATCCAGGCGCCGTGCCGCTCGGCCTCGGCCAGCAGCGCCATCCGCCGCGGCAGGCTCATGGGCACGCCGAGCGGATACTGGTGGGCCGGCGTGGTGTAGATGAGCCGTGGCGCCGGATGTTTCCCCTGCGGGTTGAGCCCCTCTTCATCCACCGGCACCGGGTGCACCCGGGCGCCGGCACTCTCCATGGCGGTGCGGGCCCCGGGGTAGCCGGGATCCTCCACCCAGACGGTATCGCCGGCATCGATCAGCAGCTGGGTCGCCAGCAGAATCCCCTGCTGGGAGCTGGTGAGGATCAGGATCTGATCCGGCTCGCACACCACGCCGCGCGACTGCACCAGATAGCTGCTGATGGCGCCGCGCAGCGCCTCCAGCCCCTGCGGATCCCCGTAGTTCATCCAGTCACCGGCGTGCCGGCGCCACTGCTGCTGCATCAGCCGGCCCCACAGGGCCTGGGGGAAGAGGCGGGGATCCGGCTGGCTGGAGGCAAAGGAGCGGCCCACCTCGGGCACATCGTGGCAGGCGCCGCTGTCGGCCATCTCCTGACCACGGCGCGACAGACCGGCCGCCGACTGGGGCGGGCGCGGAGTCGGGGAGACCGCCGCCAGCGCCACGAAGCTACCAGCCCCCACCTTGCGCACCAGATAGCCCTCCGCCTCCAGCCGGCCATAGGCCAGCTCCACCGTGCTGCGAGAGACCCCCAGATCGGCGGCCAGCATGCGGCTGGCGGGCAGCCGGCTGTGCTGGGGAAGGTGGCCGGCCAGCATGGCCGAACGCAGGGTGCGCACCAGCTGTTCGTGCAGCGGCAGATCGCTGGCTTGCTGGGTGGCAAACAGGGTGGGCAGGGCAGGCATGGGGATCTCCCGGGCGCTAATTGGTCTGCTCATATTGGCAAAATTGGTCGGCGTGGCAAGGCCATTATGTCGCTACATTGAGGCTCAAGGTTCGGGATCCACAACTATTGGCAATGAAAGGAGTCTGCATGTCGGAGTACAGCGCCACCATCAGCTGGCAGCGGGGGGAGCACGAGCCCTTCGTCGATCAACGCTACAGCCGGGCCCACTGGTGGGAGTTCGACGGCGGCGTCAGGGTGCC
This sequence comes from Aeromonas sp. R5-3, assembly GCF_040908225.1. NCBI lineage: Bacteria > Pseudomonadati > Pseudomonadota > Gammaproteobacteria > Aeromonadales > Aeromonadaceae > Aeromonas > Aeromonas sp. R5-3. Next base: position 30,303 of record NZ_JBFODH010000005.1, read on the forward strand.
GGCGTCCTCATCCCCCCACGTGGTGCCGCTGCCCTGGTCGGTGGCCGAGCACGTCGATCCGGAAGAGGCCTTCGTCGCGGCCATCTCCAGCTGTCACATGCTCACCTTTCTCTGGCTGGCGGCCAGGGCGGGCTATCGGGTGGAGAGCTACCGGGACGAGGCGGTGGGCATCATGGAGGCCAATGCCCGCGCTCGTCAGGCCATCAGCCGGGTCACCTTGCAGCCGCTGGTGCAGTTTGGCGGCGAACGCCAGCCGGATCTGGCCGCGCTGGAGCAGTTGCACCACCAGGCCCACGAGGAGTGTTTCATCGCCAACTCGGTCACCACAGTCATCACCACCCGGATCCGGGTGTGAGCACAAGGAGCGTCACTATGAGTCATGTATTGAGCAGCGGGCTGGCCAGCGCCGAACAGGCCCGCCTCTTCTTCGAGGCCCAGCTGGCCTTTCGCACCGATCCGGCGGATCTGGCCGCCGATCTGCTGGCCGGCGAAGAGCGGATCGTGGTCATCGACACCCGCTCTGCCGGTCACTACGCCGAGGGACACATCCCCGGTGCCATCAGCTTCCCCCATGCCACCATGAACCCGGCCAGCACGGCCGCGCTGGCGCGGGACAAGGTCTATGTCTGCTATTGCGACGGCATCGGCTGCAACGGTTCGACCCGGGGTGCCTGCAAGCTGGCGGCGCTCGGTTTTCAGGTCAAGGAGCTGATCGGTGGGCTGCACTGGTGGCGGCAGGACGGTTTTGCCGTCGCTACTGGTAGCGAACCGGGCGTGCTGCAAACGGGAGGGATTGCCTGTGGCTGCTGATATCCATCTGAACGAGTTCGACCAGCCGGTCGGAGCGCCGCTGCCCGACTGGCGGGGCGCCGAATTTCCGCCCCGCCGCACGCTCAACGGCTGGGGCTGTCGGCTGGAGCCGCTGGATCCCGAGCGTCACGGCCCCGGCCTGTGGCAGGCTTTCAGTGCCGACAACGGGGCCATGTGGACCTATCTGACCACAGGCCCTTACGCAGAGGAGGCGGACATGCTGGTCTGGCTGCGAGAGTGCGCCGCCAAGACAGACCCCCAGTTCTACACCATCTTCGACGAGGATGGCGAACAGCCGCTGGGGCTGGCCAGCTACCTGCGCATCGACCCTCTGGCGGGCAGCATAGAGGTGGGCTGGCTGCACTTTTCCCCCGCCCTGCAGCGCTCAAGGCTGGCGACGGCGGCCATGGCGCTGATGATGGCCAATGCCTTCGCCCTCGGCTACCGTCGTTACGAATGGAAGTGCAATGCCTTGAACAAGCCCTCCTGGCAGGCGGCGCTGCGGCTCGGTTTCAGTTACGAGGGGACCTTTCGCCAGAGCAGGGTGGACAAGGGGCGGACGCGGGACACCGCCTGGTTCTCGGTGATCGACAGTGAGTGGCCGGCGCTGCAGGATTGCTTTGCGCGCTGGCTGGCGCCCGACAACTTCGATGAGCGCGGCAGGCAGCGGCTGCGGTTGTCCGAACTGACCATAGCTTGTCGTGGCGATGATCAGTTGCCGTGACAAGACATACGAGGCCCCGCTCGCGGGGCCTCTGTCATTTCAGGCGTTACTCATGGTGCTCGCCGATGGGGGCGGCAATCCACTTCATCAGGCGCAGCATGTCGGCGGGGGCTACCCCGACCGAGAGGCCGCGCTTGCCGCCGCTCACCAGGATCTCGTCAAACTGCATGGCCGAGTCGTCGAGCACGGTGGGCAGCAGCTTCTTCTGGGCCAGCGGACTGATGCCGCCCACCTTGTAGCCGGTCAGCTTCTCGGCCTCTGCCGGCTTCATCATCTCCACCTTCTTGAGACCGGTGGCCTTGGCCAGCTGCTTGAGGCTGCACAGGCCGGACGAGGGGACGATGGCCACCACTGCCTGCTTGTCGTGATGGGCGATCAGGGTCTTGAATACCCGGGCTTCCGGCAGGCCGAGCTGGGTCGCGGCATGCTTGCCGAAGTCGTCGTGGGCTTCGCACTCGTAGGGGTAGAGCTTGTGAGGGATCTTGAGCTTTTTCAGCAGGTTGATGGCTGGTGTCATGATGAGAGCCTTGAGTCGAGACAAGGCCAAACAGTCTGCGCCTGCCGGGCGGGTGATGCAAGCAGCCTGCATTGACAGGGAGGGATAAGGGGAGAGAGACAAAAAAGCCCGGGTCAATGACCCGGGCTCTTCACTGCGGTGCGCCTCAGGAGAAGCAGATCTGCAGCACGTAGAAGATGGCGATGGCCAGGATGGCACCCGCAGGCAGGGTGATGACCCAGGAGACCACTATGTTGCGCAGCACGCCCAGGTTCAGGGCCGCGATACCGCGGGCCAGACCCACGCCCATGACAGCACCGACCAGAGTCTGGGTGGTGGAGATGGGCAGACCGGTACCGGAGGCGATCACCACGGTGGCGGCGGTGGCCAGCTGGGCGGCGAAGCCACGGCTCGGGGTCAGGTGGGTGATGCCGGTGCCGACGGTCGCCATCACCTTCTCGCCCATGGTGGCCAGACCGATCACGATGCCGATGCCGCCGAGCGGCAGGATCCACCAGGCGATGTGGGAGCTGCCGCCGATCTCGCCGCCGGCCGCCACGATGGAGGCGACCGCGGAGAGCGGACCGATGGCGTTGGCCACGTCGTTGGAGCCGTGGGCAAAGGCCATGGCACAGGCGGTGATGATCATCAGGATGCCGAACACCTTCTCCACGTTGGCGAAGTGCATCTTGCTGTCATCCTGCGGGTTGTACTGCTGGCCACGAATGTAGATCCAGCCGGCAAAGGCCACCGCGATGGAGATGGCGACGGAGAGCAGGATACCCTCGCCATCGCTCAGGTGCAGACCGACGTGGGTCAGCCCCTTCTTGATGGTGACCAGGCAGATCACCAGCGCGGTCAGGAACATGTAGAAGGGGACGTAGCGCTTGGCGTTGTTGAGGGGATCATCGGTGTTGAAGATGAGCTTCTGCACGCTGATGAACATGAAGTAGGCGATGACGCCGGAGATGGCCGGAGTGACCACCCAGGAGCCGACGATGCCGCCGAACTTGCTCCACTGCACCGCTTCCGGGCCCACGCTCACCACGGCGAAGCCGACGATGGCGCCGATGATGGAGTGGGTGGTGGAGACGGGCCAGCCGAAGTAGGAGGCCAGGATCAACCAGGCGCCGGCGGCCAGCAGGGAGGCTATCATGCCGAGCACCAGCAGATCCGGGGTGGCGGCAAAGGCGTTGCTGTCGATGATGCCGTTGCGGATGGTGGCGGTCACTTCACCACCGGCCAGATAGGCACCGGCAAATTCAAAGATCATGGCGATGATGATCGCCTGACGGATGGTCAGGGATTTGGTGCCGACCGACGTGCCCATGGCGTTGGCCACGTCATTCGCACCAATGCCCCAGGCCATCAAAAAGCCGAACAAGGCCGCCACGAGCACCAGAGTGGTGCCGTAATTCGCGATAATGTCCATTCAGTGTTTTACCCAGTCAGTCGATTACGAACGAGCCAGCATCAGTTCCAGACGGGCGCCTACACGCTCGGCCTGATCTGCCAGGTCACCTACCCATTCGAGGATCTTGTAGAGGAACATAACGTCGATCGGATTGTATTTCTGCTCAACGGCTTGCAGCTGTTGGCGCAGCCCGATCTGCATGGTGTCAGTATCGTCCTCGATAAGATCCAGCTGGTGGATCATCTCGGCAACCATTTCAACTTCACGTCCTTTAAAGCCGGTTTCGAGCAGCTCATCGAGTTCTCCGATGGCTTTCTCGGCTTGGGCGGTCGCATCGATACAGCGTTTGAGATAGGCCATGAAATCGGCACGCATCTCGGAGGGGAATTCCATTTTGCGGCCAAGCATGCGGCCGGAAATATCCTTGGCACGGTTGGCGATCTTGTCCTGCTGGGTCAGCAGTTCGAGCAGGTCGGTACGGGCGACCGGCAGGAACAGACCACGGGGCAGCTTCAGACGGATTTCACGCTTGAGGATGTCCGCTTCTTTCTCCAGCTGGGCAATCTGCTGCCGGATCTTCTCGGCATCTTCCCAACGGTCTTCGGCAACGGCATCAAAGAAGGGAACCAACTGCTGGGAGCACTGGTGAACCTTGACGATATGCTTCTGCAGTGGCTTGATGGGGGACTTGGCAAAAAGCCCCAAAATAGTATTTACTGGCATGGCCAAACCTGTGTCGGTGAAAAAACACTCGATACGATTTTATGAGGGGCGCATGGTAACCGAACTGCGCCATCAATAAAACCGTGAATTAATCCTGATGTATCGCAGGCATTATATCCTCGCGCTTAGCATCACGCCCCCCAAAGTTGCCTGCCAGCCCGGAATGACTATGCAAACTGAGATCGAGATAAAGTTTTTTGTCTCCCGAGATATTCGACAGCCTTTTTTCAACCTTCTGAATTCACTGGAAATTATATCCAGCTCCCAAGCCGAGCTCGGCAATGTCTATTTTGATACGCCCGCGCTGGATTTACGCCGACTCGAAATGGGATTGCGAATTCGTCGCAGCGATGATTTTGCCGAACAGACGATTAAATGTCGGGGTCAGGTGGTGGGCGGATTGCATGCCAGACCCGAATACAATGCCCCCGTCGAGGGCGATCTGCCTGCCTTGGCCGCCTTCCCCGATGCGATCTGGCCAAGCCTGGCGGTGCGCGACGGGATCCAGGGCGAACTGGTGGCCCAGTTTCGCACCGACTTTCTGCGTCGCCACTGGCTGATCGCCTTCGAGGGGGCCGAAATCGAGCTGGCCTGGGATCAGGGGGAGATCGTCGGCATGCTCGGCAAGAGCCCCATCGACGAGTTGGAGCTGGAGCTCAAATCTGGCGAGGCGAGCGCCCTGTTTGGCTTGGCTGAGCAGTTGGCTGGGCTGGGTGGCCTGCGCCTCGGGGCTCAGTCCAAGGCCCAGCGCGGGTATCGGCTGGCGGGGCTTGGCAAGCCGCTGGCCCTGCAATCCCTGCCCGCGGCTACCGAGCTGAGTGCTGTAGCACGCATCACCCTGGGTCTGCAGCACTGGCAGCACCATGAACAGTACTGGCTGGAGCAGACGGACGCCGCGCAGCAGATGCTGGCGTTGCAGCAGCTGCGCCTGGGGATGGACCTGATTGCCGAGGCTGCCGGCAGGTTGCCGGCAGCGGACTGGCTTGACGGCCTAACCCGGTTCGGGCCGCAGCTGGCCTTGGTCGCCGGGCAGGCCGACTGGCAGCAGGCGTTGCCGGCGCTGTTTCTGCAGGCCGATTACGTGGTCCTGCAGCTGGCCATCGCCGCCTGGCTGCACCGGCAAGGGTGATCAGCCGAACTGTGTCGCGCCTGCAATGCAAAAAAGGTGAGCCTGGCTCACCTTTTTCTTTGGTTGGCGATGGGCGCGTCGCCGGCAGGCAATCGAGGCCAGATCAGACCTGGGTGTAGACCAGCCCGGTGCTGCGCACTACGTCTTCCCCCTGACAGCGCTGTTCCAGTGCACTGGTGTCGCAGGGCTGGCCGTTGTGTTCGATGCAGAATTCGAAGCGGGTGCGGGATTTGACCGGGGTGTGCTGCGGGTTGGCGGCGGTGGCCTGCCATTGCCACTGCTGCAACACGGCGATGGCGGCATCGCTGAACTGTGGGTCGCTGCTCTCCAGCACCCGGATCTGCTCGGCCCGCCCCGCTGGACTAATCACGTACTCGAGGGAGCTGCAGCCGGTCTGCTCCGCCAGTATGGCCTCTCTGGGGTAGCGGGACTCCATCCGGGTGAGCGGGCTCCACTGGGCGTTCACTTCCTTGAGATCGCTTAAGGGGAGGGAGGTCAGGTGGACTGTGTGGCTCTGCTGGCTGCAGCCGGTCAATGCGCACAGGGCGCCCAGCAAAAGAGTGGCTTTCATGTTCGCTTCCCTTCGTTATTGGTATTGCAGGCGGGCCGGGGCCCGCCGCTCGGCAGGGCCATTAATAAAATATTCAGCCACGAATGAAAACCCTTTACCGGCGACAGGCCAGAAAAAACCGCCTTTCGGCGGCTTTCTGCACTGATTGGCTCAGTAGTAACCCGCATCCTCCGGGTTGGGCCTGGTCTTGAAGCGGCGGTGCAGCCACATGTACTGCTCCGGCGCCTTGCGCACGGCGGCCTCGATCTCGCGGTTGGCTCGGGCCGCATCGGCCAGGTCGTCGCCACTCGGATAGTCGGCGAGCGGCGCCCCGATATGCAGGGTGTAACCCTCGCTGGTGCGGATGTTGTAGCAGGGCAAGGTGACGGTGTTTTTCACCCGCGCCAGGGTGGCGGTGCCTGTGATGGTGGCGGCCTGCTCCACCGCGAAGTAGGGCACGAACACGCTGGCATGGCTGCCGTAGTCGTGATCCGGCGCGTACCAGAGCGCATCGCCGTTGCGCAGCGCCTTGATCATCCCCTTCACGTCCATCCGGTCCACCAGGTATTTGTTGGAGGCGCAGCGGCCGTGATACTGGGCATACTCCAGTACCGGATTGGTGTTGGGGCGATAGACGCCGACCCCGGGTCGCACCAGACCGAAACAGCGTGCGTTGAGCTCCAGCGTCAGGAAGTGGCAGGAGAGCAGCAGCATGCCCTGACCCTTCTCCATGGCAGCGATGACGTGCTCTTCCCCTTCCACCTTCATCAGGTTGCGCATCCGCCAGTCTGGCCAGAACCAGGCCATGCCCACCTCGAAGATGGCGCAGCCCACGCTCTCGAAATTCTGCTTGAGCAACGTTTCGCGCTGATCCCGGCTCAGCTCGGGCATCGCCAGCTCCAGATTGCGGCGGGCAACCTTGACGCGGGATTTCAAAACCTTGCGGGCCAGGTTGCCGAGCTGGCGACCCAGCCACATCTGGCTGCGCCAGGGCAGCAGCACCAGCAGCCAGAGCAGGCTGAGACCGAACCAGCTGGCCCAGTAACGGGGATGAAACAGGCGGGGTTCTAGACGGGGAGCATTGTCGTGGGCCATGAAAAGTCTCTTGTTCGCAATCGCCATGGGCAGGGAAGACCCGGCCGGATAAGGGGAGGCGATAAAGGCACGTGGATATCCAGAGCGGATCGTTTTACTCGCAATCGGGGGATTCTAGCCGAAAAGCGGGTCCGGGTGCGAATGGCCTCTGCCCTGGTCAGAGCTGAAAAGCACCAAGCGGCGCCCTTGCGCTTTTTTCACACCCAATAAAAGAGTGTGATAAAATCGGCGGCTGATTTTTCAGGTTTTGAGAGTCGATACAGATGAAAATCACCCTGCCCGAGTTTGAAAAAGCCCGCATTCTGGTCGTTGGCGATGTCATGTTGGACCGTTATTGGCATGGCCCCACCGGCCGGATCTCGCCCGAGGCACCGGTGCCCGTGGTCAAGGTCGAACACATTGAGGAGCGCCCGGGCGGCGCCGCCAACGTGGCGCTCAACTCCGCCGCCCTGGGGGCTCACGCCGTGCTGCTGGGCCTGACCGGTCAGGATGAGGCTGCCGATGCCCTGGCTGGCCAGATGGCCGGCGTCAAGGTTGCCTGTGATTTCGTTCGTCTGGCCGACTATCCGACCATCACCAAGCTGCGGGTGCTGTCGCGCAACCAGCAGCTGCTGCGCCTCGATTTCGAAGAGGCCTTCCACGATGTGGATGCCACCCTGCTGATGGGCAAGGTCGAGCAGGCGCTGCCGAACAGCGACGTGATGATCCTCTCCGACTACGGCAAGGGCGCCCTCAACGACGTGCCCGGCATGATCCAGCGTGCCCGCGCCGCCGGCATCCCTGTGCTGGTCGATCCCAAGGGAACCGATTTCGAGAAGTACCGTGGTGCCACCCTGCTGACCCCCAACATGTCCGAGTTCGAGGCTGTGGTGGGCAAGGTGAAAAGCGAAGAGGAGCTGGTTGCCAAGGGGTTGGATCTGGTCAAGCGCTTCGAGCTGGAGGCCCTGCTGGTCACCCGTTCCGAAAACGGCATGACCCTGATCCGCGAAGGTCAGCCCGAGCTGCACCTGCCGGCCCAGGCCCACGAGGTGTATGACGTGACCGGTGCCGGTGATACCGTCATCTCCACCCTGGCCACCTCGCTGGCCGCCGGCAAGAGCCTGGACGAGGCCTGTGCCCTGGCCAACACCGCCGCCGGCATCGTGGTCGGCAAGCTGGGGACCTCCACCGTCAGCCCGGTGGAGCTCGCCAATGCGCTCTACACCGAGCAGGAGACCGGTTTTGGCGTCATGTCCGAAGCCCAGCTCAAGATTGCCGTGCAGGCCGCCCGCCTGCGTGGCGAGAAGGTGGTGATGACCAACGGCTGTTTCGACATCCTGCACGCCGGTCACGTCTCCTACCTGGCCAATGCCGGCAAGCTGGGGGATCGCCTGATCGTGGCGGTCAACACCGACGAGTCGGTGCGCCGCCTCAAGGGGCCGGGTCGTCCGGTCAATCCGACCGAGCGCCGGATGGCCGTGCTGGCCGCGCTGGGCGCCGTGGATTGGGTAGTGCCCTTCTCCGAGGAGACCCCGCAGCGACTGATCGCCGAGGTGCTGCCGGACCTGCTGGTCAAGGGCGGTGACTACAAGCCGGAAGAGATTGCCGGCTACGCCGAAGTGACTGCCAACGGCGGCGAGGTGCGGGTCCTCAACTTCGAGGATGGCTGCTCCACCACCGACATCATCAAGACCATCCGCGAACGCGGATAAGCGAAAACCCGGCCAAGGCCGGGTTTTTTTATGCTCTGCGGCGGGAGCTCGACGGTGATTCGAACCCGCGGAATCTCGTAGGCCAGAGATGAAAAAGGCGACCCTGGGGTCGCCTTTTTGTTGCCATCAATCGGCTCAGGATTTGCTCTTGGCCTGGCTGGCGGGCATCAGCCCCTGGTTAACGTCTTCCAGATCCTTCTGTTCAAGCGTGCCGGCGGCCTGCTTGAGGGAGAGGATGCTCAGGATGTAGTTGTAGCGGGCCTCGGAGAGCTTCTGCTTGGCCTGGTACAGCTTGCGGGTGGAGTCCAGCACATCGACTATGGTGCGGGTGCCGACCTCGTAACCCGCTTCGGTCGCCTTCAGGGCGCTGTCGGCGGAGATGACTGACTGGCCGTAGGCACGGACCGAGCCGATGCTGGCGTTCACGTTGTTGTAGGAGGAGCGCACCGTGCTCTGCACGTTGCGGAAGCTGCGCTCCAGCTGCTCGCTGGCGGCCACGTAGTTGAACTGGGACTGCTTGACCTGGGAGGTGGTCGCCCCGCCGGTGTAGAGCGGCAGCTTGAAGTTCAGACCGATGTTGGCCTGATTGGCGTTGCTCTCCGGGTTGCGGATCTCGTCCTTGTAGTCGCTGTAGGTGCTGGAGAGGCCGGCGCCCAGATCCAGGGTCGGCTCATGACCGGTCTTGGCCAGATCGATCTGCTCCTTGGCGATATCCTTGCCGATGCGGGCGCTGTGCAGTTGCAGGTTCTTGTCCAGCGCCAGCTCCAGCCACTTGTCGGAGTTGAACGGGGTCTTCTGCGGGCTGAAGCGATCTGTGTTGAGCACGTCAAGTTGACGGTGGTCGATGCCGGTCAGCTCGCGCAGGCTCTCGTAGCTGTTGTCCAGGGTGTTCTCGGCGTTGATCTCGTCCGCCAGCGCCTGGTCGCGCTCGGCCTCGGCTTCGTGCACGTCGGTGATGGCGGTCAGACCCACTTCGAAGCGCTGCTGGGTCTGTTCCAGCTGGCGTTCCACCGCGGCCTTGTTGGCGCGCACGAACTCCAGGGTGTCCATCGCCTTGAGCACGTTGAAATAGGCCTGGGCGGTACGCAGCATCAGGTTCTGGATCTCGAGGTTGTAGGCCACGTCGGACTGGGTGGCGCTCTTCTCGGTCAGGCTCAGGTTGACCCAGTTGCTGCGGCGGTAGATGGATTGATCCAGCGACAGGGAACCGGTGGCGTTGCTGTTGGTCTGGGTGTCACCCTTGTTCTGCAGGTAGTTCAGCCCGGCACCCAGGTTGATCTGTGGCAAGAGGGCTGCGCGGGACTCGTTGATCTTCTCGAAGGCCTGGTCGCGCTTGGCTTTGGATTCCAGCAGCTGGGTATCCTTGATCTGGGCCTGTTGGTAGATATCGAGCAGGTTTTCGGCATGGGCGCCGGCGCTGACGCCCAACAACACCATGGCTGACAAGAGTGTTCTTTTCATAGATCGTTTTAACCTTATGTATTAACCCAAAGCTGTCGCTGGATGAAGGAGGGTATTGTCATTGAGCAAGCTTGATTTCAGCTTAATCACTCTACTATAAGCAAAATTTTATGCTAACTGTCTCTTTTCCAGCGACAGGAACGTCAAGGACGAGGGTGAGTTTTCTCCCCCTCGCGCCTAGCCAAATGCCCTGTGGCTGCTAAAATCCATCCCTCTTCTCCGACGGGAGCGAGTGAATGAATGTTCATTCATGTTCCCGGATTTTATGGTCTAACCGAGCCAAGTCAAGCTGGTGGGAGTCTCGTATGTCGCAGCAAGCCTTGCCCCAAACCCGTCACTACTCTGCCGATGACGTAAAAATCATCGATAAATCATCGGGATATAACGGCTTCTTCAAGGTGAACATCTATCGCCTGCAGCACAAGTTGTTTGCGGGAGGCTGGAACGAGCCCATCGTCCGCGAGCTGTTCGAGCGTGGCCATGCCGCCGCCCTGTTGCCCTACGACCCGGTACGCGATCAGATCGTGCTGGTGGAGCAGTTTCGCATCGGCGCCATCGAGACCAGTGCCACCCCCTGGCTGCTGGAACTGGTGGCCGGCATCATAGATGAAGGGGAGACCGCTGAGGCTGTGGTGCGGCGCGAAGCGGTGGAAGAGGCGGGCATCGAGGTCGGTCGCTGCGAGCACGCCATCAGCTATCTGGTGAGCCCGGGCGGCAGCACCGAACGGATCGAGGTCTACGTGGGCGAAGTGGATGCCAGCCAGGCCGAGGGGATCCACGGTCTGGTGGAAGAGGGGGAAGACATCCGGGTGCACGTGGTGAGCCGCGAGCAGGCCTATGCCTGGCTCAAAGAGGGGCGCATCGACAACGCCGCCTCGGTCATCGCCCTGCAGTGGCTGGCTCTCAATCACGGCGAGCTGCGTGCCCGCTGGCTGGCGGAGCGCTGAGGTGGCGCTCGTTCATACCCAGGCCAAGCGTTATGTGCCTGATTTGATGTCCTTGCAGCGTACCTGCGAGGTGAACTACATGACCCTGATGAAGCTGCTGCCCCCAGGCGGCAGTGTGGGGGCGGAACGTCGTTATCAGGTGGGCAACGGCCTGCAGTTCCAGCTCACGGTGAGCGAGGAGAGCCGCTTCACCAGCCAGGTGATCCTGGCCCAGCACAACCCGGAATTACCGAGTTATTTACAGGCCCGGATAGAGATTCGTTTGTACCATGACGTGCGGATGGCGGAAGTGTGTGCGGCGCAACAGATTTCAAGGTTGCAACCACGTTATGATTATCCCAATAAAAATATGCACCAGCGGGATGAAAAGGAGCAGGTAAACCTGTTTCTGGCCGATTGGCTAAAATTTTGTCTCAGACATGGTACCAGCCTGATAAACATCCTCTAGTTGAACTCATAAAAAGAAGCGTGATTTTGGAAACAGAGCTACCCCAGGCGCAGGACGGCAGTGTGCGCCTGTTGCAAATTACCGACACCCACCTCTTCGCGAGTGCCGAGGGGCGGCTATTGGCCGTGCGCACTGCCGAGAGCCTGGCTGCCGTGCTGGAACGGGTGCAGGCCAATGACCACCCGTTCGATCTGATCCTCGCTACCGGGGATCTCTCCCAGGATCACAGCCCGGAGTCCTACCAGCGTTTCGCCTCCATGATGGCGCCGCTGGCACGCCCCATCTACTGGCTGCCCGGCAACCACGACGACGGTCCTTTGATGACCGAATACCTGCATGCGGCCGGCATCAGCGAGGCCAAGCAGCTGGTAGGCGAGCACTGGCAGGTAATCCTGCTGGATACCCAGGTGCGCGGCAAACCCCACGGGGTGCTGGGGGATCACCAGCTGGCGGCGCTGGATCAGGCGCTGCGCCAGCATCCCGAGCGCCATGCCCTGATCGCCCTGCATCATCAGGCGGTGCCGGTGGGTTGCGCCTGGCTCGATCAGCACAATCTCAAGAATGCCGACGACCTGTTTGCCGTGCTGGCCCGCCACCCGCAGCAGAAGACCATACTGTTTGGCCACGTCCACCAGGAGTTTGACGAGGTGCACCGCGGGGTGCGGCTGATCGCCAGCCCCTCCACCTGCATCCAGTTCAAACCGCTCTCCGATGGCTTCGCGTTGGACGAGTCCGGCCCGGGCTGGCGCTACCTCACCCTCTACCCGGATGGTCGCATTGCCAGCCAGGTGTGGCGCCTGCCGGTGGGGCAGTTCGTGCCCGACCCCGATGCCACCGGTTATTGAGGAGTTGCCATGAAGCCCGTACTCCTCTACCTGCACGGTTTCAACTCCTCGCCCGGCTCCGCCAAGGCGCAGCAGATGGCGGCCTGGGTGGCCGAGCACAGGCCCGATATCGAGGTGGTGATCCCGGCCCAGCCCAACACCCCGGCGGCGGCCTGGGCGGCCATCGAGCAGACCATTGCCGATCTGCAGAGCCGTTATGGCAGCGCATTCACGCTTGGCGCCGTGGGCAGCTCCCTCGGCGGCTTTATGGCGACCCGGGTCAGCGAGCGATATGGCTGCCGCGCCGCCCTGATCAACCCGGCGGTGCGCCCGCACGAGCTGCTCTGCGACTACCTTGGCCCCCAGACCAACCCCTACACGGGGGAGCAGTATCAACTGCTGCCTGAACACATGGATGAGCTGCGGGCGCTGGCAGTACCGGTGAGCGCCCCCGAGCGACTCTGGGTACTGCAACAGCAGGAAGACGAGGTGCTCGACTACCGTAAGGCGCTGGACGAATACCGTTTTGCCCGCCTCTCGCTGGAGTGCGGTGGCGACCACGCCTTTGTGGCGTTCGAACGCTACCCCGCCCAGATCGTCCGTTTCCTCGGGCTTTAATAATGCAACCGCCGTTGGCCGCCTTTCTGGAACAGGTGCTGGCCACGGCGCAGGCGGGCCTCACCTACTCCAAGGATCCCTTCGATATCGGCCGCTTCGAGGCGCTGCGCGCCGCCACTGTGGCGCTCATCACCAGCCAGAGCGAGCTGGCTCCGGAAGCCATCGGCGACTGGATCGCCCTCGATAGCGGTTATCCCACCCCCAAGCTGGATGTGCGGGCCTTCATTCAGAACGATGCGGGCCATATCCTGCTGGTGCAGGAGCGCAGCGATGGCTGCTGGACGCTGCCGGGGGGCTGGTGCGACATCGGTGACTCGCCGGCGGGGGCCGTGGTGCGCGAAGTGGTGGAGGAGACCGGCCTCGAATGCCGGGCCGTGCAGCTGCTGGCGTTGTTCGACAAGCTCAAGCACCCCCATCCACCTCAGCTGCCCCACGCCCACAAGGCTTTCTTCCTGTGCGAGGTGACCGGTGGCCAGCAGCTGGGCGAAACCGATGAAACCAAAGGGGCGGGGTACTTCTCCATCGACGACTTGCCCCCGCTCTCCCGCCATCGGGTTGTGGCGTCCCAGCTGCGCACCCTTTATGACCATCTGCTGCAGGGGCGGCGAGATACCCTGTTTGATTGATTGGCTCGGAACCTGAACCCGTCTGCAAGGAGACAGCATGATCAAGCGCATCGGCAATACCCCCATCCAGGAGCGACACAAGGCCAGCTGCCACTGCGGCGCCGTGGTGCTGGAGTTGACCCTGCCGGACGGCGTGGTGGATCCGCGCCGCTGCGACTGTTCGCTCTGCCGGCGGCGGGGCGCCATCGTCGCTTCGGTGCCGCTCTCCGGCATCCGCATCCTGCAGGGGGAGGAGGTGCTGCGCTGCTACCAGTTCAATACCCGCACCGCCAAACACTACTTCTGCAGCATCTGCGGTATCTATACCCACCATCAGCGTCGCTCCAACCCGGCCCAGTATGGTTACAACCTCGCCTGCCTCGAAGGGGTCAATCCATTCGAGCTGGGCGAGGTGCCGCTGCTCGATGGCATCAACCATCCGGCGGATCGGCTGGTCTGACCTGCAGGGTCTCATCTGCTTCTGTAGCGTCCTGCGGGGCTGTGATAGTCTTGCCAGACCCGCCGCAGGGCGGGCCTTGAGTCCGCATTATCTCGCTTGCCAACAGGGAGCCCGCTTGTGACAACTTCAGCCCTGCCGGATCTGATCCTGGGCGCCTCTCTCTACTTTCCGCCCCTGTTCAAGGCGGTCCTGCTCGGTCTGCTGGGCTGGCTGCCGGTGCACCACCTGCTGCGTGACTGGCTCTACGGCGGGGATGTCTGGCATCCCCTGCTGATGGATCTCTCCCTGTTTATCCTCGCCGTCAGCGGCGCCCTATGGATATTGCTACATGGCTAAATCACCCCTCGCGACCCTCAAATACTTCTCCACCCTGCTGGTCTGCGCGCTGGCGCTGGCGGCGGGCTGGTGGCTGTGGAACTACTACATGCAGGGGCCCTGGACCCGGGATGGCAAGGTGCGGGCCGAGCTGGTCAGCATCACCCCCGAGGTGTCGGGCAAGATCGTCAGGATAGCGGTGAAAGACAACCAGCTGGTCAAGGCGGGGGAGGAGATCTTTACCCTGGATCCCGAGCCCTACCGGATCGCGCTGGACAACGCCCAGGCGGCGCTGGCCAAGGCCAAATCGGATCTCGACAAGGCCGAGCACGAGGCGAGCCGGCGCAGCGGCCTGTCGCGCAGCGTCATCTCCGCCGAGGCGGTGGACGAGGCCCGCCTCAATGCCCAGGCGATGAGGGCGGCCTACCAGGTGGCTCAGGCCAATCTGGAGCAGGCCAGATGGTCGCTGGCCAAGACCCGGGTGCATGCCGCGAGCGACGGTTACATCACCAACTTGCAGACCCGGGTCGGCAACTATGCCAGCGCCGGCGTGCCGCTGGTGGCGCTGGTGGACATCCACTCCTTCTACGTGCAGGGCTACTTCGAGGAGACCAAGCTCAGGCACATAGCGCCGGGCAAACCGGCCGAGGTGGTGCTCTACAGCGGGGAGCAGCGGCTGCGCGGCGAGGTGGAGAGCATAGGGCGCGCCATCCACGATCAGAGCGTGGAGGGGGTCGACAACCTGCTGCTGGACGTCAAACCCAATGTGCCCTGGGTACGGCTGGCCCAGCGGGTACCGGTGCGGATCAAGCTGCTGGAGGTGCCGCCCGAACTGACGCTGATTGCAGGCACCACCTGCACCATCACCATAGGGGAGTAAGGTGGTCGCCTCGCTCTGGCGCCAGACCCCCTGGGGCAAGGCCAATGGCGGCCAGTGGCGCTACGCCCTGCGCAACAGTCTGGCGATGTGTCTGTCGCTCTGGCTGGCCTTCGTGCTGGAGCTGGATTCCCCCTACTGGGCGATGACCTCAGCCGCCGTGGTGAGCTTTCCCACCGTGGGCGGTGTCATCAGCAAGAGTCTGGGACGGGTGGTGGGCAGCTTGATTGGCGCCATGGCGGCGGTGGTGATCACCGGCCTTGGCATCAGCGATCCCTGGCTGTTCAGCTTCCTCATCGCGCTCTGGCTGGCGCTCTGTACCTACATCTCCAACCACCATCAGAACAACGTCTCCTACGCCTTTGCGCTGGCAGGCTACACCGCCGCCATCATCGCCTTCTCCTGCGTCAACGTGACCGATCCGCAGCACATCTTCGACATCGCCCAGGCGCGGGTGAGCGAGGTGATCATCGGCATCCTCTGCGGCGGCCTGTTGATGATGATCCTGCCCAGCACCTCCGATGGCGAGACCCTGCTGCAGTCGCTGCACAAGACCCAGGCCCGCCTGCTGGAGCATGCCCAGCTGCTCTGGCTGGGGGAGACGAGCCCGGAGGTGCGCACCGCCCACGAGGGGTTGATCGGCCAGATCCTCACCATGAACGTGCTGCGCATCCAGGCGGTCTGGAGCCACCACCGGCTGCGCCGCCACAACAAGCTGCTCAACTTCCTGCTGCACCGCCAGCTGCGGCTCATCAGCCTCATCTCCAGCCAGCGCCGCATGTTGCACAACTTGCCGACGCAACCTGAGGGGTTGCAGGCGTTGCTGGAACGATTGCTGGCCGAGCTGGGCCAGCCCGGCTGTGACAAGTACCGCATCGCCCGGCTGCTGGCCCCCTTGGTGTCGACGGCGGCCAGCGACTACCGGCTGCACACCTTCTGGCAGCGGCTGCGCCACTTCTGCTGGAGCTATCTGGAGTGCCAGCGCTGGCTGGATCGGCTGGCCCGTTACGATGATCAGGAGTGGCCGGCACCGCCGCGCCACTCTTCGCTCACCAGCCACACCGACACGCTGGAGGCGGCCTACAACGGCGGGCGCACCTTCCTCTGCGTGCTGCTGGGCTGCGCTTTCTGGATCCACAGCCAGTGGGATGCAGGCAGCTCGGCGCTGACCCTGCTCTCCATCTGCTGCGTGCTCTACTCGGCCACCCCGGCACCCGCCAAGGGGGCCAACACCATGCTCAAGGCGATCCTGCTGCTGAGCCTCATCTGCTTTGTGGTCAAGTTCGGCCTGATGATCCGCCTCGACGACTTCTGGCTCTTCTGCGCCCTGCTGTTCCCCGTGCTCATCACCATGCAGCTGTTCAAGCAGCAACAGCCCAGGCAGGCGGTGCTGTGGGGCCAGCTCATCGTGCTGCTCGGCTCCTTTCTCGCCATCACCAATCCGCCGAGCTACGACTACCTGCAGTACATCAACGGCAGCCTGGGGCAGGCGCTGGGGGTGATGAGCGCCGGACTGGCGTTCCAGCTGCTGCGACCGAGCTCGGATCGGCGCAAGGGCCGCCGCCTCATCCGCACCCTGCGCCGCCACTTCATGGAGCAGCTGGCGCCGGCCCCGCGCCAGAGCGAGAGCCAGTTCGAATCGCTCATCTACCACTGCATCAGCCAGCTCAGCCAGAGTCAGGATCAGACCGCCCGCCTCTGGGTGCTGCGCTGGGGCGTGGTACTGCTCAACTGCAGCCACATCGTCTGGCAGCTGCGCCAGTGGCACGGCGAGGATCAACCTCTCTACCTGGTGCGTGACAACTGCATCCGCTCTCTGCAGGGGATCCTCACCGAGCAGGGGGTGCAGCACGCCTCCCTGGATCGCACCCTGGCCGAGCTGCAGCGGATCAACGCGGCCCTGGCCAACCACAGGGAGCCGACGGCGCGGGAGCTGGCCGGCATGGTGTGGCGGCTGCACAGCTCGCTTTCCCAGTTGCAGCAGGCGCTGCCGGTCGCGGTCGAGGCGCGCTGAACGGGCCGGCGGGGCGACTTACCCCGTCCGGATCAAGCTTTGCCGCCGCCGGGTTTGTCCAATACCCTCCCAACGAGTAAGATTCTCCCCAAACGTCAATTCGCAAGGCCCTCCATGTCTACTCAATACAATGCGGATGCCATTGAGGTCCTCAATGGCCTTGAACCGGTGCGTCGCCGCCCCGGCATGTATACCGACACCACCCGGCCCAACCACCTCGGCCAGGAGGTCATCGACAACAGCGTCGACGAGGCGCTGGCGGGTCACGCCCGTACCCTGGAGGTGACCCTGTATGAAGATCAGTCCCTCGAGGTGATCGACGACGGCCGCGGCATGCCGGTCGACATCCACCCGGAGGAAGGGGTGTGCGGGGTGGAGCTGATCCTCTGCAAGCTGCACGCGGGCGGCAAGTTCTCCAACAAGAACTACCAGTTCTCCGGCGGTCTGCACGGGGTGGGTATCTCGGTGGTGAACGCCCTCTCCGAGCGGGTCGAGGTGACGGTGCGCCGCGACGGCCAGGTCTATGACATCGCCTTCGAGAAGGGCGAGAAGGTGCAGGAGCTGACCATCACCGGCACCTGCGGGCGCCGCAACACCGGCACCCGGGTGCGCTTCTGGCCGGAAGCCCACTACTTTGATTCGCCCCGTTTCTCGGTCTCCAAGCTGGAGCACCTGCTCAAGGCCAAGGCGGTGCTCTGCCCGGGCCTCACCATCAAGTTCCTCGACAAGAACACCGGCATCAAGCTGGAGTGGTGCTATGAAGACGGCCTCAAGGATTACCTGGTCGACGCGGTCAAGCAGTTCACTTGCCTGCCGGAGCAGCCCTTCGTCGGCGCCTTCAGCACCGAGCAGTCGGCGGTGGACTGGGCGCTCTGCTGGCTGCCGGAAGGGGGCGAATGCCTCGCCGAATCCTATGTGAACCTGATCCCCACCGCCCAGGGTGGTACCCACGTCAACGGTCTGCGCCAGGGCCTGCTCGACGCCATGCGCGAGTTCTGTGAGTTCCGCAACCTGTTGCCGCGCGGGGTCAAGCTGACCCCGGAAGACATCTGGGATCGCTGCGCCTACATCCTCTCCATCAAGATGCAGGATCCGCAGTTTGCCGGCCAGACCAAGGAGCGACTCTCCTCCCGTCAGAGCTCGGCGTTTGTCTCCGGCGTGGTGAAGGATGCCTTCAGCCTCTATCTGAACAGCAACACCGAGCTGGCCGAACAGCTGGCCGAGCTCTGCATCTCCAGCGCCCAGCGCCGGATGCGCGCCGCCAAGACGGTGGTGCGCAAGAAGATAACCCAAGGCCCTGCCCTGCCCGGCAAGCTCACCGACTGTGGCTGCGCCGACCCCATGCAGGGGGAGCTGTTCCTGGTGGAGGGTGACTCCGCGGGCGGCAGTGCCAAGCAGGCACGGGATCGCGAGTTTCAGGCCATCATGCCGCTGCGCGGCAAGATCCTGAACACCTGGGAGGTGGAGGCCGGTCAGGTGCTCGCCTCGCAAGAGGTGCACGACATCTCGGTGGCCATCGGGCTCGACCCGGACTCCGACGATCTCTCCGGCCTGCGCTACGGCAAGGTGTGCATCCTGGCGGATGCGGACTCGGACGGTCTGCACATCGCCACCCTGCTCTGCGCGCTCTTTGTGAAGCACTTCCGCGCGTTGGTGGAGAAGGGGCACGTCTACGTGGCCATGCCGCCCCTCTACCGGATCGATATCGGCAAGGAGGTCTACTACGCCCTCGACGAGGACGAGAAGAACGGCGTGCTGCAGCGGGTCGAAGCCGAGAAGAAGAAGGGCAAGGTGATGGTGACCCGATTCAAGGGCCTGGGTGAGATGAACCCGAAACAGCTGCGGGAAACCACCATGGATCCCAACACCCGCCGCCTGGTGCAACTCACCATGGGCGCGGAAGGGGATGAGGGGGATGAGACCCTGCAGCTGATGGACATGCTGCTGGCCAAGAAGCGCGCGAGCGATCGCCGTGAATGGCTGGAAGAGAAGGGCAACCTCGCCATCATCTAAGCCGTCGGCTGGCCCGGACAGGGCCAGCAAGCATTTAGCCGGAGTCGCCCTGTGGCGGCTCCCGAACCGAAAGAGATAATCACATGAGTGATCTCGTAGAGCTCAGTCTGGACGGGGTAGAGCGCCAGCCAATGCGCACCTTCACCGAGCAGGCTTACTTGAACTACTCCATGTACGTCATCATGGATCGGGCCTTGCCGCATATCGGCGACGGCCTCAAGCCCGTGCAGCGGCGCATCATCTACGCCATGAGCGAGCTGGGTCTGTCGGCCCTCTCCAAGCACAAGAAATCCGCCCGTACCGTGGGTGATGTGCTGGGCAAGTACCACCCCCACGGCGACAGCGCCTGTTATGAAGCCATGGTGCTGATGGCCCAGCCCTTCTCCTACCGCTACCCGCTGGTGGACGGTCAGGGCAACTGGGGTGCGCCGGACGATCCCAAATCCTTCGCCGCCATGCGTTATACCGAGGCGCGGCTGTCGCGCTTCTCCGAGCTGCTGCTCTCCGAGCTCGGCCAGGGCACGGTGGAGTGGACACCGAACTTCGACGGCACCATGAAGGAGCCGGTGGTGCTGCCCGCCCGCCTGCCGCACATCCTGCTCAACGGGGTGACCGGTATCGCGGTGGGGATGGCGACCGATATCCCGCCCCACAACGCGCGGGAAGTGGCCCACGCCTGCGTGGAGCTGCTGGATAACCCCAATGCCGGCCTGGATGCCCTGATGGCCCATGTGCAGGGGCCGGACTACCCGACCAACGCCGAGATCATCACGCCGCGCGACGACATCCGCAAAATCTACGAGACCGGCAAGGGCTCCATCAAGCAGCGAGCGGTGTGGAGTGAGGAGGATGGCGACATCGTCATCACGGCGCTGCCCCATCAGGCCTCCGGCGCCAAGATCATGGAGCAGATCGCCGCCCAGATGGTGGCCAAGAAGCTGCCTATGGTCACCGATCTGCGCGATGAGTCGGACCACGAAAACCCGACCCGTCTGGTGATAGTGCCGCGCTCCAACCGGGTGGACGTGGAGGGGCTGATGGCCCACCTGTTTGCCACCACGGATCTGGAGAAGAACTACCGGGTCAACCTCAATATCCTGGGTCTGGACAACCGTCCCCAGGTGAAAGATCTCAAGACCATCCTCACCGAGTGGCTGAGTTTCCGCCGCGAGACGGTACGCCGCCGCCTGCAGTATCGCCTCGACAAGGTGCTGGCCCGCCTGCACATCCTCGAAGGTTTGCTGATCGCCTACCTCAACATCGACGAGGTGATCGAGATCATCCGCACCGAGGAGGAGCCGGGCCGGGTGATGATGGAGCGCTTCAACATCAGCGAGACCCAGGCCGAGGCGATCCTCGAGCTCAAACTGCGCCACCTGGCCAAGCTCGAAGAGTTCAAGCTGCGCGCCGAACAGAACGAACTGGCGGAAGAGCGCGACAAGCTGGAACAGATCCTGGGTTCCGAGCGCCGTCTCAGTACCCTGCTGAAGAAAGAGATCCTGGCGGACGCCGAGAAGTACGGCGACGATCGCCGCACCCCGCTGGTGGAGCGCGCCACCGCCGTGGCGCTGACCGAGAAGGAGCTCACCCCGAGTGAGCCGGTGACCGTGATCCTCTCCGACAAGGGCTGGGTGCGCGCCGCCAAGGGCCACGACGTGGATGTGGAGGGTCTATCCTACAAGGCGGGGGACGGTTATCTGGCCCACGCCCATGGCCGCAGCAACCAGCAGGCGGTGTTCCTCTCCACTCTGGGGAGAACCTACTCGCTGGAGGCTCACACCCTGCCCTCCGCCCGCAGTCAGGGAGAGCCGCTCACCGGCCGCTTCGCGCTGGGCGCCGGTGAAGAGGTACGCCATCTGGTGATGGGTAACGAGGGCGAACCGTACCTGATCGCGAGCGACGCCGGCTACGGCTTCGTCTGCAAATACGACGACCTCATTGGCAAGAACAAGAACGGCAAGGCGCTGCTTACCGTGCCGGAAGGGGGCCTGGTGATGGCGCCTCAGAAGATAGGCGCGCCGGACACGGATCTCTGCATGGCCATCTCCAACGAGGGGCGCATGCTATTGTTCCCGCTCAATACCCTGCCGGTGCTCGGCAAGGGCAAGGGCAACAAGCTCATCAGCATCCCCTCGGCGCGCGTGAAGGCGCGGGAGGAGTTTGTGGTGATGGCCGCCGTCATTCCGCAGGGGCAGTCCGTCACCCTGTTTGCCGGCAAGCGCAAGCTGACCCTGAAACCTTCGGATCTCGACTACTACCGCGGCGAGCGCGGCCGCCGCGGCGCCAAGCTGCCCCGTGGTCTGCAGCGGGTCGATCGCATCGAGATTGAACCCGTCGCCGGCGCCGAACCGGTAGCCGGGGAAAATCAGGAAGGGTAATTAATATAGAAGGGCGCGAAAGCGCCCTTCTTATTAAAATGATTTTATGTCGATTATTAAATGAATATCTTTAGGCATAACTATTGATTGTATATATTTATATAGGGCTTATATGTCACATGATGCGCTTGAACAGTTGAAATGGGTTTACTCTAGTCTTTCTGGGATTTGTTTGGCTGTGATCTTAACAACTTTAACTCTTGAGTCGAGTGTAATCGATGACAGTTTAACCTTACAAATAGCTATTGGGTTATTTGTGATTGCTCTAATTATTTTTTCATGTTTTACGATAGTACACACTGCTATATCTGGTGAAAAGACCAGTGACGACATTAATGGAATTGAAGATAATTTATCAATACCTTGGGTGAAGTTATTAACATCATGTGCATTCATGATTCTTTATTATGCGTTTTTCTTTTTAATTTCTCACATTAACATTTTTTTTGGTGTTACTTATGCAGTAACATCATTGTTATTACTTCCATTAACGAATTGTTTTTTGAAAAAAATTCAATGTTGAACTCCAGTTTTTTAATTGACGCTTAGTTTCTTTAAGAATAAAAATATAGGACGATAATGTTGGTTTAGGTTTTATTGGTAATATACAGGCCGTAGGTCTGATTAGCGAAGCGTAATCAGACGATCGCGAAAACAGTTACCCCAATTCTGCTGCTGCTCCAGCTGATCTCTTCTCTATGTCCATCGCCACCGGGATTGCAGTGTGGACGATTACGCTTCGCTAATTGACCCTACGCGCTCCTGCTTGATTTAACGCTCTACTGGTTGTCGATGGTTTGCTCCCCTCATCCCCGACCCTTCTCCCGCAAGGGGAGAAGGGAGCCCAGACCGCAGCATTTTTGGAATGCGTGACATCTATGGCTACAGGTTGGCATCGATTTTTTCCCTCTCCCTTTGGGAGAGGGTCAGGGTGAGGGGCGCAGGTTTGATTAGTGAAGCATGCTCGAGCGATAAAATCTGGTTGGCTCACCATTTTGGTATCTTAGTGAGACGTTACCGATTTTAGCTACTGATAACTCATGATGTTTTGCCGTATAAAATCAATAAATACGCGCGTCTTAGCCGGTAGATATTGACGGTTTGCATAAACAGCAAACAACTGCAAGGGGGCGGCGGGTAACTCAAGTTCAATTTCGACCAAGCTGCCATTATCAATAAACGCTTGGCAAGAGACCTTGGCCAGAATGGCAAACCCGACTCCGGCGAGCGCGGCTTTTAGCGCCAGCTCACCACTATTGACCCGATAGTGTTCGTTGACCTGAACGGTGGAAAATTCAGCGCCGGGACGAGTGAACTGCCACGGCATTCCCTTGAGAGCGCTCACCGTGGTGATGCAGGGGAGATCCTTTAGCTGGGTCGTGTGGTTGGGCAGCCCGCACCGCTGAATAAGAGCAGGGGAGCCAACTACGGTACAGGGAATGGTGGTGAGGTGGCTGGCGATATAATCGCTGTCATCCAGCTTTCCTCTGTGAATGATGACGGCTATATCCAGATCTTCCCTTAATGACTCAAATCCTGACAGGTTGGTAATGCAGCTGATCTTTATTTCGGGATGCTGACAGGCAAAGTCAGCGATGGCTGTGCCGAGCAGCCTGGGACCGGCTTCATTGGGAATGCACAGGCGCAGTGGCCCTTTCAGCTGGATCTGCTGTGATGTCAATTCAGCCTCGGTTTGCTCCAGTGATTCCAGCAAGGGTTTTATTCGGGAATAGAGCAGCTGGCCAGCCTGGGTGAGTTTCATATGCCGAGTACTGCGTTCAATAAGCTGGAGTGACAGTCTCTCTTCCAGCTGAGCAATACCCCTGCTGATGTTTGAGGTAGGTATTTCAAGGGTCTTGGATGCGCCGACAAAACTGCCCTGTTCAACCACGGCAATAAATATCCTTGATGAGGTAAAGTCCAGGCCGGTGCGCATCTATTGTCCCTGATATGATAACAATCTGTGCCATTCTAAAGGATAAAAATAGAGGATGGTAGTGGGTATGCTGTCTGCCTCCAAATATTGAGCGCGAACACTATGACGTCAGAAAAAAACAAATCAGGTAATAAACCTTATTCTAACGGTGCAGTGATGGATATGGGGTGCGTCTGGCTGGCCGCCTTTATCCAATTGGTGAGTGCACTGGACTTTATGATGATTATGCCGCTTGGGCCTGATTTATCTCGTGCGCTGGGTATCAGCCCAACCTATATAGGATATTTGGGGGGAGGGTATGCCCTTGCCGCCGCATTATCATCCTTATTATGTGCCAGATATATAGACCGATTTGATAGAAAACAGGTGGCATTGCTCTCATTGCTGGGGGTCACCTTGTCCACCTGGGCATGTGCGCTGGCGTGGAATATGGAAAGCCTGTTTTTTACCCGTTTGCTGGCTGGCATATTTGCCGGTCCGGCAACGTCGATAGCGATGGCGATCGTCGTGGATGCGACGCCAGTACCACAACGTGGTCGAGCGATGGCGATAGTGATGGGGGCTTTCTCGTTGTCAGCCATTGCCGGTGTCCCCCTGGGGCTGGAGCTGGCCATGTTGAAAGGGTGGAGCGCCCCCTTTTATGCCGTTGGCGGATTGGGCTTGTGCGTCAGCGTGCTGGTATCTATGCGGCTGCCGAATATGACTGCTCACCTGGGGCGAGAGCAGAAGGTCTTTTCAATCACGGAGATGTTGAAACGCGCCGTGGTGTGGCATGCATTTATGGCAATCGGGTTGGCCATTTTCAGTACCTTCCTGATTGTTCCGAACATGGCCACCTATTTTCAGTTCAACCTCGGTGTGCCTCGCGGCGATATGAGTCAGTACTATGTCATGGGCGGCGTGGTCAGCGTACTTGCGATGCAGTTGGGGGGCTATTGGATGGACCGGGTTGGCCCAATGCACGTCACCATATGGCTGGGAGGATTGATTATCGCCGTTGTCTGGGATGGTTTCCTGGGTTCCCCCTTGTTGCCGACCATTGTTGTTTTTACCTTGTTCATGGTGATGACGTCGACACGGACGATTACCGCTGCGGCAGTGACTAGCCAGGTTGCAGAGCCCGGGGAGCGAGCGGGGTTCATGTCATTGCAGAATGTGTTCCAGCATATATTCAGCGGTTCGGCCGCCGTCGTCTCTTCGATGCTGTTGACGGATGTTGATGGTCACCTGGGCAATATGGCTACCCTGGCCTGGCTGGTGATAGCGCTGACGCTGGTGCAGCCCATATTTCTCCATCGGCTGCTGAAACGGGTATGTGTGGTGACCGATTAGCGTCATGTTTTATTTATAACGAAGTGGCAGGCCGCCGGTTTGATGGGCGAGGTATGAAGATTGCCAGTGAGTGCAATGCGCCGCGCTTGTTGCCCCTTTCGGCAAGATAAGACGGCCATAAAAGGTGGCGGAGTGGCCGCCACCTTTGAGGATTGTTAACGCTGGCTCAGCAGCTCATAGACGACCGGATTATCGGCGCACTGCCCTGCGCCGCACTCCAGTACGGTAGAGATCAGGTTTGCCGCAATCAGCAAGACAAACAGCAGGGAGGCCATGCGTCCCCAGCGTGCCAGAGCCAGTTTTGGCAGGGGAATAGCGAGCCCGTCCCGCACCATCAATATCAGGGCGACGGCCAATATGATCAGCAGGGCGCTGATCAGCGACCAGCTATAAAAGTGCAGCCCGAGAAAGGTGGAACCATAGCCGGGATCGCCGGGCAGAATATGCAGCAGCACCTGCCGGGCGCCGATCATGGCGGTGGTCAGCGCGCCGACAATCACTATGCCGTAGTGGGCCCCTTTTGCGCCAAATTGCAGGTTGAACATAAAGCCGAAACCGGCGACCACAAGGCCGACCCGCTGCAATAAACACAAGGGACAGGGCAGCTCGGCCAGATAGAGCTGGTAATAGAAGGCGACGATCAGGGTCAGGCAGATGCCGGCCAGCCCCAGCGTATCGAGCAACTGGGGCAGGTCACTCTTCGCGGCTGTTGAGGAGGTCGAAAGACTCATGGCGGGCTCCTAGAACGAAAGGGTGAGCGGGTCGGTCACATGGTGCATAAAGGAGAGCAGGGTCACTACCAGCAACAGGGCCCAGAGCAGATAGGAGGCACCGCGCTTGTTCATCAAGATGCTGATCCCCGTTACTAGTGCCAGCAAGAAGGGCAAAAACATATACATGTCATATCTCCTTATCGTGGTGAGTCGGGCTCACAAGGCCTTGAGTATATAGCGAGCGGACGGTTTCCAGATAGCGCCCACCTCCCTGTTCGCTAGACTTGAAGGGAGCAGCACAATGCCGGGAGGCAAATCATGGAAACAGAGAAAGCCATCGGGCTGATCGAGGCCCACGGAGTCTTTCACGGGGATCACTACAGCTTCAACAGCGGCGAGTTCGTGCAGTGGTGTCAGGAAGATGTCCACCAGACCCTCAGCCTGGAGCAGGCCAATCACGAGTTGGCGCCCTTCTGCATCCGGGTCGGTTTCGCCGAGCCGGTCCGGTCGTGGCGTTACTATCTCACCTGAACTACCTCACCTGAGATGTGACGCAGAGGGCGGGACTATCCGCGCGATGCGGTGAGTCAGTGAAAAAGGAGCCGACAAGGCTCCTTTCTTGTGATGGGCAGGACGCTGAGCGAAGGCGGGGAGTAGCCCTAGTTGTCGAAGTTCCAGGCAATGGGCAGCTCAAGATCGAAGACGAGCTGATCCCCGTCGAGGGTAAAAGCCACGCTGGTCTGGTGCTGGTCATATTCGTCGATAAGCCGGCAGCTCTCGGCGAAGTTGGACTCGTAGTTGAGGCGCGCACTGCCGCCGGTGTTAGCCCCATCGAGTTTCACCTCCAGTACCCGCAGCGGAGCTTTCTGACTGAGCTTGACCCGGCTGTCCCCCACATCCACCAGCCGCTCCAGCAGGGGGAAGAAGTCCTGCTTGTTCGCCTCGATGGCCCGGGTGATGGCCTGCTCCAGCTCGGCGCGGCTGGCAAGGGGGCCATTTAGCGTATAGCGGGTCTGTATCCTCTCCTGGGTCATGCTCTGTACCTCTCTGGTGTTGCCGGCGGATGTCTTAATTCTTGGCTGCGATGGGGCGCTCAGGCGGGGATGCGGCCATTGCGCACCAGGGCCCGGCGGATGTTCTTGCACATCTTGCCGAAGCTGTAGAGCTCGTCGAAGGTGGGCGGGATGCCGCGATCGATCTGATATTGCCAGTAGCAGAGGTCCGTATCCACCAGCTCCATCAGCTTCTTGGGGCAGCCGATGCAGGTATTGTCCGGCCCGCACTTGAAGGTATCCGGTTGATAAAGCGGAAATTCCGCCTTCACGGCATCGATGATTTGCTGCATCGCGGTAATGCGGTCCGGCTTTCTGCTCACTGCCTTGCCCCCCTGCGGCTTGTATGGGGGAGTCATTATATCCCTGTCAAAAATGGGGCCAATCACGCTTACGGGGTAGTCTGGCCTGATGGCCGCCGGGCAGATAGCATAACACCCGGCTTGCCGGGTGTTATGCTAGGTTACTATATCCAAAGTATTCTATGAGATTATGTACCAGGCTTGTTCTATTAGAAGGGCAGACCACCATTTACCGGAATGCTGGACCATGCATTGTAGCTACCAGATGGAGATAAATTTCTTACGTCTGCTTGTGCAATAACCAATGCCGGTTCAGTTTGGCCATCAAGGGGCGTCGCTGTTATAACTCCTGCGCCCCACATATTTGTACCTGGAGCTATTTGTTTGGAATCTGTGCACCAGTAAACCGTCTGACGAGAAGTTAATGTTGCTTTTGGAGTGACCGTTGAACCAGTCAAAGGTGGGGATGCGATGTCACCAGTACTGTTGTAGTAACTGATGGACACTTCTACTGAGCCTGAAGATATGTTTACAATGCTAACACAGCTGTACCAAGTTCCAATAGTTTGCCAATTTGTCGGTTTATATGCCTGCCATCCTGAAAACCAAGCTGTATTGGCCTCTGCATTTATTGATGACATTAGAATAAATAAAATAGATAGTTTTTTGAACATTTTGTATTCCCTCCACTGTTAGACCGAATGATTTTATCGCAATTCATTCTTCGCAGACTACACACTATCTTATTGACATTAATTGTGTAGTGCCTATATAGGGGGGATGTATATATTCCAGTGTCAGTTTGTTTTTACTATGAGCCCGCTATTTATTACATGATAGATTTTATGATTTATTGGAGAGCTCCTCATAGATATGAAAAAATCTATGATTCGGTGCCTGTTGGCCATCAACAATATATTTTACATGTTTTAGATAGCACAACGCCCGGCAAGCCGGGCGTTGTGGGAGGGGAGGCAAGGGCCGTCCTGCAAGGGGGCATGGCACCTTAGAAGTCGTGATAGAGCGGCCAGCCGAGCAGCGGGTGTTTGAGCCCGGCGCGCATCTCCATGTTGTCGAGCTTCTCCGGCGAGGCGTTCTCTTTTTGCAGCAGCTGGTACTGGCGCACAAAGCCGAGGGTATGGAGCAGGTTGGGCACAAAGCCCGGGCTCAGCTCCTGGCGCAGGGCGGCGGCCATGTCGGCGGGCAGCGCGCTCAGCATCAGGGCGAGCTGGGCGGCGAGGTAGTCGATGTCGTACCAGCTCTCGTCGAGCTCAATCTCCCGCGCCAGTTTGCGCTTGAGATCCTGCTTCACCTTGAGCGGAGCGGCGCCACTGCCCTTGCCGCAGAGGATGCGGTAGAGCAGTGCTTCGGCCAGCTTGTCCTCCATGGTGGGGTGGTCGCTCTCGCAGGCGAAGAAGTGCTGGTCGATGAGCCCCATCAGGCGGCTCTTGTTGTGCTCGGTCAGTGCCTTCTCGTACTCCTGCCACCCTTGCCACTCTTCCACGTCCGGCGGGCTCGAGATCTTGTCCAAGAGCCGCGCATCCACGTCACCGTAGAGGCTGTTGCCAGCCTGCTTGGGGCTGACGGTGATGAGCATCGACCAGCCCTTCTGGAACGGCTTGATGGGGCCTTCCGGCGCCTGCAGCAGCGCCAGCGCCTTGGCCGGATCCCGCGCCGAGAGCTCCTGCAGGCCGAGGCTTACCACGCCGATGACGTCGTGGGCGGCCTGCTCCAGCAGGTGCATCTTGTACTTGTTGTAGTACTTGTCGGCGAATTTGAGGCTCATCAGCACCGCCTTGCCCTTGATGGCGGCCAGCTGTTGCTCGGTCAAACGTTCATTGTCGCGGCCAAAGCGCAGCACCTGGGTCAAAAAGGGGCCCTGGTTGGCATCGCGAATGACTAACTGCATGAATGGGCTCCTTAATCCAGAAAGCTGAACATGTCGTCGACGTCGCCGTACTCGTCTTCCTCGACCTTGTTCTTCTCCTTGGCCTGCATCACCAGCTCGGCGGCAAACTTGTTGATGATGCCGTCCCAGGTCGAGTGCTCGTTGCGCAGCAGCGCCTTGATGGCTTTCTCCACCTCGGGGGCCAGCTCGCGAATGAGCATCAACAGGCTTCTCGGGTCATCCAGCGCGTAGTCGTGGACATCCTCGCTCTGCTGGCGCTCGCTGTAGCGCAGGGACTCTTCGAGATCTTCCTCTTCGGCGTGCAGCACGTCGCGATAGCCTTCGTCCTCTTCATAGCGATCGCCACGATAGAACTCGATAAAGGGGATGGCGAGGTAGAAGAGACCGGCCGGATCCTCGGCCACGCACTCGAGGATCTCGCGCTGCTTGGCTTCGCTATCCTGGGTGCGGATCAGGTAGTTGAGGAAGTCGAAGGTGTGCTGTTGCAGCTCGTCGGCGTTGTTCTTGATCGCCTCTTCCCAGTAGAGCGGCTGCTGGCAGACGATGTCGCGGATCCGCTCCGGGGTCATCAGCTCGGAGATGATGGAGGGGAAGGAGATGTCGTGCTGGCCGTTGATCTGGGTCAGGGTAACGATATCAATATTTTCAATGACTTCCGCCAGCTGGTCGTCAGACATGGTCTTGGCGATCAGCTCGAACTTCTCGCTGGCCTGCTTCGGCTCGATAACGGCCAGCTCTTTGATCTCGATGGCGGTAATTTCTATCAGACTGTTGCTCATGCCTTGCCCCAATTAGAAACGGACTTCGTCGTACATATCCTGCTCGCCCTGGTCGTCGCCATAGCGGTCGCTGCCGCCGTGGTAGTCGGCGTCGGCATCTTCCCCGTCTTCCTCTTCTTCGTCGCGCAGCTCATAGTCGTCATCGCCGCGGTGGCTGCCGCGCGGCAGCGGGTTGTCGAGCAGGAACAGCACGGCGCAGGCTTCCATCAGCTGATCTTCGCTCTGGGCCCGCACCGCCTTGACCAGCGGCAGGGCGGCGTTGTTGAAGCCGACGCTCACCTTGAACTCGTCCCAGCTCGGCTGCTCGCCGCTGGCGAGCCACTTGTTCCACTGCCCCTTGGCCTTGGCGGGGAACTGCACCCGGCCATAGAGGGCGAGCGGCAGGTATTCGGGCATGAACTCCAGCATGCTCATGTCTGCCAGCAGCAGGCTTTTCATCTGGTCGGTGAACTGCTCGAGTCCCTTGGGGTCGTCCTGATCCCGGTAGGATTCGATATTCTCGCTGGCATCGCTTTGCAGGGCCTTGAGCCGTGCCTGGTCCCATTTTTTTTGCATAGTCGCTCTTCTTGCCTGGTGGCTCAGGGGTAGAACTGGTCCCACATCTCCTGCATGGCAGCAGCGGGATCGGTCACGATGACGTTGTTGAAATCCTTGATGAAGGCGGCCCGCTGTTTCGGATCAGACAGCACTTCATAAGCCTGCTTTACCTGGTGCAGCCGGGCGGCTGCCTGCTCTTTCTCTTCTTCGCTCGCCCCGTGCAGCTTGTCGGGGTGGTACTGGTTCGACAGCCGACGATAGGCTTTCTTGATGTCGTTTTCACTGGCGTTGGACTTGACGCCCAACACCCGGAAGTAGTTGTTCATGACGGATCCTGCCTCACTGGCATCGTGGAATTGACCCTGCGCTGGCCTGGCGGCGGGGATCTTGGCAAACCAGGCTCGGCAAAAACCCGACATTTTAACGCAAACAGGCGGCCATCGCCATGAATAGGAAGAAAAGTAACCAGGGGGAGGTGCGGTCGGTACACCTTGCGATCTGCCTCCCGGTAGGGGGTGGCACCGGGGCTACACTACAGGAGGCGCCGGGCGTTGCCCTGGCGATCTTCAGCAGGCCTCGGCCGGGCCGAGACCCTTACTAAGGAATGGACAGCCATGCTCAAATTTTATCTTCTGCCTATGGTACTGCTGGGCGGCCTTGCCATCGCCGCCGATGAGAGCATCGACGAGCCCTTGATGTTCATCAAGGGGGACATCACCAAGGCCCAGTTCATGGAAAGAGCCGAGCAGCGTTTTGCCCGGCAGGACACCGACAAGGATGGCACCCTGTCGGTGGCCGAGAGAGAGGCTGCCATGGCCAAGATGCACGAGGCGATGCAGCAGTCCGGCCAGGCCATGCCGGGCAAGATGGGAAACATGGGCAACATGAGGGCGATGCAAGACACGACCAAGGCGCAGTTCATGGCACGCCATGAGGCCCTCTTCACCCGGATGGACAAGAACGGGGACGGGGTACTCGACGAGGCCGAGCGGGCCAGCGCCAGGGGGCGGCTCGGTCAGGGCGCCATGGCGCCCACGAAATAGGCTTGTCAGCCTTCAGATGAAAAAGAGCCCGGTCGTGATACCGGGCTCTTTGCATACATTCATTGCTGGGCGGGCGGGATTACCAGCCAGCCCACAGCAGGCGGGCCTTGAGCCCGAGCCACGAGCTCCAGCCGGTGGTGCTGCTCACCAGCGTCCCATCCTTGATGACGAGGAAGGTGGGGGTGACCCCCACCTGCCAGCGGGCGGCCAGAACCCCCCGCTCATCGTTGTGGGTGGGAAAGGCGAGCCCCTTCTTCGCCATCCCGGCGCGTAACTGCTCATCGCTGCCGGAGCGCAGCGCCACCGTCAGCACGTTCTCTCCCTCCTGCCACAGGCTCTCCACGGTCGGTGTGGTGAAGCGGCACACCCCGCACCAGCTGGCCCAGTAGTAGACCAGCAGCGGCTTGCCGCGGCTCTGCTCGGCCAGGTTGGTGGTGGTGCCATCCTGCAGGGTGAAGGGGGCTTCCATGGCCCCCGCCGGCAGGCTGGGGCTGCGCCACAGATCCAGCAGGGTGGAGATGACCAGCGCCATCAGCAGCAGCCAGAGCGCCTCCTTGCCCCAACGGCGCCAGCGGGGTGCCTTTACGACTGCATCCTCCGCCATGGCTTAGCTCCGCTTGGCCAGCTCGGCTTTGACTAGCTGCTCCAGTTCGTCATAGGGCACGGCGCCCGGCACCAGCTGGTTGCCGATAAGCGTCGCCGGAGTGCCCTGCACGCCCAGGAGGGTGCCGATGCGAAGGCTGTTGCGCAGCTCCTCGGTGGCCTTGGCATCGGGCTTGAGGGCCATGTTGCCGGTGGCCGCCAGCGCCTTGTTGATGTCCGCCTCGGTCAGCATCCCCTGCTTGCTCATCAGCTTGTCGTGCAGGGGGAGGAAGCGGGCCGGCTCCTGCTGCCACAGGGTCAGGCTGTACTGGGCCGCCTTGGCGGAGCTCTGCCCCTTGAACGGCAGCAGCTTGATCACCAGTCCCAGATCGTCGGGATAGGCCTTGAGCAGCTTGGTCAGCTGGGGATCGAACTGCTTGCAGTAGGGGCAGTTGTAGTCGGTAAACAGCACCAGGGTCAGCTTGGGATTCTTGGCGCCAAGGCGCGGGCTGGTGGCACTGTTGAAGAGCACATCCTGATTGCCCTTGATGAAGTCGCCGAGCTGGGCCTCCTGGGCCGCGGCGTTCTGTTTCTCCCAGGATTCGGCCGCCTCGTCGAGGATCTTGGGGTTGGCGACCAGGGTCTCGCGAATGAGCTCCTTGATGCGCGCCTCCTGCTCCGGGGTGAAGGGGGCCGCCTGCAACAAGGGGGCACTCAGGGTGCCGGCAAGCAGGGCGGTGCAGAGGGTCAGGGTGCGCAGTCTCAGGGTACGCAGGGTCATGGGATTCTCCTTAAAAATGGGTGACATCGGCCCGGACGAGGCCGGCCTGGTGCAACACGTCGAGCAAGTCGGCCTTGTCCAGCAGGGGCGAGAGGATCTCTCCCTCTGGCAGGCCGGGCCCGTAGATCTGGTTGAAGGGGACGGCGGCCGCGCCGCGCTGGCGCAGGAAGGCGGAGATGGCATCGCTCGGCCGGCTCCAGTCGCCGCGCAGGGCCACCACGTCCGGGGCCGACAGGGCGTTCTGCACCTCGTCACGTAGCAGCACGTTGTACTTGTTGGCCTTGCAGGTGACGCACCAGTCGGCGGTGACGTCGACGAAGACCCGCTTGCGCTGGGCCAGCGCATCGACGATGGCCTGTTCGGAGAGCGGCTGCCAGGCAATGCGATCGACGCTGCCCGCCCCCTGCGCCGTGAGGGCGCCACCCAGCAACAGGGCGCCGCCGATGAGTGCCGAGAGAGAGAGGGCCAGCGTGAAACCGCGCATGCCATAACGCCAGAGGATGCCAATCAGCAGCGTCAGCAGCATGGCGGCCATCAGCCAGCCGGTAGCCGTGCTGCCCAGATGGTTGCCGAGCAGGCTCGCCAGCCAGAGGCTGGAGCCCAGCATCATCAGCCCGAGCAGGATGCGCAGCCGCCCCATCCAGCGGCCCGGTTTGGGCAGCCAGAGAGCGAGGCGCGGCAGGGCCGCCACCAGCAGCCAGGGCAGGCTCATGCCAAGGCCGAGCGCCGTGAAGATGAGCCAGAGCTGGCCGAGCGGCGCCGCCAGCGCAAAGGCCACCGCGGTGCCGAGGAAGGGGGCTGAACAGGGGGTCGCCAGCAGGGTGGCGAAGCTCCCCTGCAGGAAGTGGCCACCGAGCCCCTTGCCGCCGCTGGTGGCGAGGCGAGTGTTGAGATTGCTGGGCAACCTTATCTCGAACAAGCCCAGCAGGTTGGCGCAAAACAGCAGGGTCACCGCCACCATGAAGCCGATGAAACCGGCGCTCTGGAACTGGATCCCCCAGCCGACGGCACCCTGAGTCGCGCGCAGCAGGCTGCTCATGGCCGCCAGCACCCAGAAGGAGGTGATGATGCCGGCACTGGCGGCGAGGAACTGCTTGCGCACCTGTCGCTGTTCGCGCGCCTGCTGCTGCAGCACGGTACCCAGTTTCAGGGCCAGCACCGGCAGCACGCAGGGCATCAGGTTGAGGATGAGGCCGCCGAGCAGCGCCGCCCCCAACAGCCAGATGAGAGGCTGGCCTGGGGCCGGCAGGGCGAGAGGCCCGGCGATGGTGGCGCGGGTCTGCCAGGCCTCATCGCCGCTGCCGAGCAGCAGGCTGAGGGATTGACCGCGCAAGTCAGGGGCATCCCCCTGCCAGCCGTCGCTGACCGGCACCCGGGCAATCAGGGTGTTGCCGCTCACCTCGAGCGCGGGCTTGCCGAACTCGGCCCCCTCCTGCGCATCGATGAAGAGCGCTGGCGCCTGCCAACCCTCTGCCCGCTCGGCGCGCAGCTGCAGCTGGTTGTGCTGGTAGCCGAGCTCGACCCGGGTATCGGCGGGCAGCGTTTGCGGCAAGGTACTCATGGTTTGGGCCCAGGCGAAGTCGAAACCGGCCGGTGCCTGCCCATCCGCCGCCAGGGTGAAGGGGTAGTCGGTCAGGATGCAGACGTTGCTGCAGGTGGAGAGGCGCAAGGTGCCCTTGAGTGGCTGCCCGGCGGGGTAGTTCAGGCTCAGGGGGAAGCGCACCTGTTGCTGATAACCCTGAGTGCTGAGCCCGGCCACCTCGAAGGGGCGCGGCGTGGGCCAGTGCCACTGGAAGTCGCCGACCGGCTGCTCCCACAGGATCTGGGGCGCTATGCCCCCTTCACCCGGGCTGCGCCAGTAGGTTTTCCAGCCGGATTCGAGGGCCACCTCGAGCAGGATGCGGGTGTGATCAGGGGCGCTGCGGTCGGCTTGCAGCCTGACCTTGGCGTGATCGTTCTGGGGGCTGGTGAGCCAGCCCGTATCGCTGGCCAATCCGCTGGATTGCCACAGCAGGCAGCCCAGCAGCAGGCTCGCCTTGAAGAGAGTTGACATAGATGTTGTCTCGCAAAAAATGAATGACAGCAGGCTGAAAAAGCGCGGCTGAACTCATTCCCGCCAGACACAGAGGGTGAGGTGAAGTCGTCGTTCGGGAGGCGAAACAGCCCGGGGCGGCGGCAGTGGCGGCGTGTAGCGCCAGAGCGGGGCCAGCAGGGCGATGAGCAGGGCCACCGCAAAGAACAGCTGCTCAAAGCAGAGCAGGGTGGTGGCGCTCAGCCACTTGCCGTTGAGCTGGCAGCTGTTGGGCTGCGGGCTGGCGGGCTTGGCCTTGTCGGCCTGGTCGTCGGCTGAGGCGAACTGGGGCAGGGCCTGACAGCTGATGGCGTGATCGAGCAGGGCCAGCCGGGCCAGCGGCTGGGCAGCGCAATTGAGCACCAGCAGGCAGACCAGCAGCAGGAGTCGTTTCGCCACGCGTTGTTGGTGAATCATGCTCGCCCCGTTCATCAAGATGGCCACATCCTAACGGCCAATACCGGGTGGGGCAAGCCGCCGTCCGTTTTATGGCTCAGGGGCGAGTGGCGAAGGGTGGTCGGTTCTGTCTGGCGAACGCTTGTTCGCTAAAAGGGGGACCAGTATACTGCGCCGAGTCAAAATCCGAGGTGTTCGATGCTCAAAATTGCCCGTGTGCTGCTGCTTGGTCTGCTGCTCATTTTCTGGTTCCTGTTCGGTCTGCTGCTGTGCCTGGTGCGTCCGCGCCATCCCAACAACGTCTATGTCTTTGCCCGCATGTATCACGCTGTCTGTCCGCTCATCGGCCTCAAGGTCCGGGTGACGGTGGCCGACGAGGTGAAGTCGGTGGGGCCGGCCGTCTACGTCTGCAACCACCAGAGCAACTACGACATCTTCACCGTGACCGGCGCGGTGCAGCCCGGTGTGGTGGCGGTGGGCAAGAAGAGCCTGCTGTGGCTGCCCTTCTTCGGCCTCATCTTCTGGCTCTCCGGCAACGTGCTGATCGACCGCTCCAACCGCTCCCGTGCCATCGGCACCATAGGCCAGGTGGTGGATCGCATCAAGGCGCGTGGCACCTCCATCTGGATGTTCCCGGAGGGGACCCGTTCCAAGGGGCGCGGTCTTCTGCCATTCAAGGCGGGTGCCTTCCATACCGCGGTGCAGGCTGAGGTGCCGGTGGTACCCATCGTTTGCTCCAGCTACTTCGGCCAGATCGATCTCAACCGCTGGGACAACGGCGAGGTGCTGCTGGAAGTGATGGCCCCGGTCTGCAGCAAGGAGCACGGCGCCGCCGGCATCCGCGAGCTGTCCGAAATCTGCCGCAGCCGGATGGAGGCCAAGCTGGTCGAACTGGACAGCAAGCTCGGCCATACCCGCGCCGCCTGAGCCTGTCACTGATTGCATGAGGGAGCCGTTGGCTCCCTTTTTTATTGGTGAAAATCACCACTAGATCGGTTTTTTTCGCCACATCATTCGTCTGCATGATATATCTGTAATTCTTATCTATTTGTAAATAAAGGAGAAAATATCTTGGCACGGCTCTTGTAGTGTTATGGGAAGAGATAGCCATCCCATCAACAAGGAGCCAGACCATGAGCGTATTTAGCCGCCTGACCGACGTGATCAATGCCAACCTGCACAGCCTGCTCGACAAGAGCGAAGAGCCGGAGAAGATGCTGCGGCTGATGATTGAGGAGATGGAGCAGGTCCAGGTCGAGATGAGAACCCAGGCCGCCCGCGTCATCGCCGAACAGAAGCAGCTGGAGCGCCATCAGCAGGCGTTGCAACACCAGATCCTGGAGTGGTCGGCCAAGGCCGAGCTCGCCATCCAGAAGGGACGCGAGGATCTGGCCCGGGCCGCGCTGACCGAGAAGCTGGCCGAGGTCAAAAAGTGTGAACAGCTGGAGCAGGACAAGGCGCGGGTGGCCGAGGTGCTGGCCCAGCTCACCGCCGACAGCGAGCGGCTGGCCGCCAAGCTGACCGAGGCGCGTGAGAAGCAGAAGATGCTGACCCTGCGCGAGCAGACCGCCCACAGCCGGCTGCGAGCCCGTGCCCAGGTGGACAACCAGCGCATGCACGAGCTGATGGCCCGTTTTGACGGCTTTCAGGGCAGAGTCGATCAGCTGGAAGCTCAGCTGGAGGCGGCAACCCTGGGGCAGAACCCCTCGCTGGAGGCCCAGTTCCGCGAGCTGGAGCTGAACGACGAGATTGAACGTGAGCTGGCCCGCCTCAAGGGGCAAAAGGTGGAGGCATAACCATGACGCCCTGGCCGAAGGATCTTGCCCATCGCAAGCTGACCGGAGTCTGTGCCGGCATTGCCAATGGGCTGGGGCTCTCCAGGGTGACGGTGCGGGTCGCGGCCTTGATGGCGTTGATCCTGATGCCGCCCCTGGCCCTGGCCATCTATCTGCTGGCGGTGCTGATCATGCCGCCCCGTCGTGAATTGAAGCGTTGGCTGGATTGACCCCGGGTCATCTGGCCGCATCAACCCAGTGAGGAGCACAACATGCTGGAATTTATCGTCTTGATGCTGGTCTTGGTCGGCATGGCGCTGGCCGGATTCACCGTGCTGGCCATGTTGCTGGTGAGCGGCGTCTTCGTGCTGTTTGGCGCGTTGGCTGGCATGTTTGCCCTCATCATCAAGCTGGCGCCCTGGTTGCTGGTGCTGCTGGTGGTGTGCTGGTTCATCAGCAGTCGGCGCAAGCAGGCCAATACCTACCGTTGACACTCCCTGTTATCGGATCCTTCCTTGGTCGCTGCGTACAGCGGCCTTTTTTGTGTCTGCTGTTCAGTCGCCAGCACAAGCTGGTTAATCAACCTGCTGTTGACCCTCCCTGCTATCGGAGCCTTCCCTGGTCGCTGCATGCAGCGGCCTTTTTTGTGGCCGGGCGGGCGGCCAGCCATGATTCGCTGCAGGCGAGCCAGCGCTCCGGCTGGCTGATCAGCTGCTCTTTGAAAGCTTTGCTCTGCTGCTTGAGCCGGTATTCGAGGCGCAGCGCCGTGCCTTTCTCACCGACGGCCTGCTGCCACGCCAGGGTCAGTGGCCCCTTGCCGCGCAGGGCGCGGGCTCCCTTGCCACTCTGGTGCTGGCGCAGGCGGCGGAGCGGATCCGTGCTGATCCCGGTATAGAGCAGGCCGCTGGCGGTGCGCACCATGTAGATGAACCAATGGCGGGTGGGCGGGCTGGTAGCCGGTTCGACGCCGCTAGGGGATTTTCTCATTCGATCTCTCTGTGCCACACTCAAGAGCAGCCCAAGGAGGTGCGATGCGAGCATGGTGGTGGTTGTGGTGTCTGCTGTCGATATCGGCTCATGGCGAGACGCTGCGTCTCTACGACTATCATCAGCACCCCCCCTTCATGACCGGGGAGCAGAGCGGTCTGAGCCGGGATCTGGTCAAGTATC
The DNA here is from genome assembly GCF_040908225.1 of Aeromonas sp. R5-3. Lineage (NCBI taxonomy): Bacteria > Pseudomonadati > Pseudomonadota > Gammaproteobacteria > Aeromonadales > Aeromonadaceae > Aeromonas > Aeromonas sp. R5-3. The sequence goes on from NZ_JBFODH010000005.1 coordinate 68,273, forward strand.
TCAATGAAAAGCTTGGCGGAGAACCCAAGCTGGAACTTTGGCTGGTGAATCGGGCCAGACTGGCGCTGGAGATGTCGGATCCTGGCTTCGACGGTCTGGTGGCCTGGGTCAATCCCGCCTGGGTGGGGGATCCCCAGCGCGAACGCTATCTCTGGACCTTTCCCATCATGCGCGATACCAACGAGCTCATCTCAAGTGCCGACAGACCGGTCACCTATCGCGGGCCCGACTCGCTCAAGGGGATGACCTTCGGCGGCATCGAGGGGTACCACTATCAGGGGATCGACGAGGCGTCGGCCAGAGGCGATCTGGTGCGGGTGGATGCCAAGAAGGTCAAGACCAACTTCAGCCTGCTGGTGCGCGGCCGCATCGACGTGACCCTGGTGCCGGGCTCGGCGCTCACCTTCTTTACTCACGACCCCGCCTTCGAGGGCAAGCTGTTCGTCTCGCCCTTCGCCCAGTCCAGCTATACCCGTCACATACTGTTGCCCAAATCCCACAGTGATCTGCATGACAGGCTGAACGACATCGCCGAGCAGATGGACCGGGATCCCAAGTGGCACGCCATCCTGGAGTCCTACCGCGGCAGACCCTGAGCGTCGGCGTTGCGGCGCAGATGGCGCCCGAGCCTGTGCAGCGGCAGCAGGCTCACCAGCAGGCCGGCCCAGACGAAGGCAAACCCCACCGATTTCACCGGATCCGGCATCTCGCCAAACCAGAAGATGGCGAGCAGGAAGGCGAGGCTGGGCTCGATATATTGCAGCAGACCCACCGTGCTCATGCGGGTGCGCATCATGCCATAGCAGAACAGCCCCACTGGCAGCAGGGTGGCGGGGGCACTGCCCATCAGCAGCAGTCGCTCGGTCCAGTCACCGGCCACGAACTGGCTGGCGCCGCTCACCGCCAGAGCGCCGATGATCAGCAGGGCGACGGGCAGCTGCACCAGCGCTTCGAGGTAGAGGCTGACGCCGGCGTCATAGTGCACCTTCTTCTTGAGCAGGCCATAGAGGGCGAAGTTGGCCCCCATGACCAGGGAGAACCAGGGCAGCTGGCCGTAAGAAAAGAGCATGTAGGCCAGCCCCGCCAGGGCCAGCGCCACCGCCAGGTGTTTTTGCGGGGTGAGCTTCTCTTTGAGGAACAACACGGCGAAGACGATGTTGAACAGCGGCGTCATGAAGAAGGCGAGGCTGGTGGCCAGCACCTGGCCGGTGGTGAGGCACCAGGTGAACATGCACCAGCTGATGGACATGACGGGGCCGGCCAGCAGGATGAGGCCGAGCTGGCGCGGTTCGCTGCGCAGCCGCGCCCAGGGCACCCGGTAGCCGACGACGAGGAACAGGATCCCCAGCAGCACCGCCGACCAGAGTACTCGGTGGGAGAGCAGCTCCCACATGTTGACCGCGGGCATGAACTGGTAATAGAGGGGCAGCATGCCCCACAGCACGAATGAGAGGGCCGCGCTGCCGGTGCCCATCCAGTTCTTCATCTCGCTCCGTTTATTAAATTAAACAAATGTGGCTGCATAATAAGTATCTGCTGAATCTTTCACAAGCAGGATCCGGGGGAAAACTCTGCTACTATCGGGCCCATGAACCGACTCGACAGTTTGTTTGCACAGATCCGTGCCTGCCGCCTGTGCGAGGCACACTTGCCGCTCGGGCCCAGACCGGTGATCCGTGGCAGCGAGCACGCTCGCCTGCTGATCATCGGCCAGGCGCCCGGCACCCGGGTGCATGCCAGCGGCATCCCCTGGGACGACCCCTCCGGCGATCGCCTGCGCCAGTGGCTCGGAGTGGACAAGGCCACCTTCTACGATGAATCCCGCATCGCCATCATGCCGATGGGGCTCTGTTACCCCGGCAAGGGCAAGTCGGGGGATCTGCCGCCGCGCCCCGAATGTGCCTCCACCTGGCACGACAAGGTATTGATGCTGCTGCCCAACATCGAGCTGACCCTGCTCATCGGCCAGTATGCGCAAGGCCACTACCTGCGGGATGCGGCGAAAGGGTCGCTGACCGAGACGGTGCGCAGCTGGGCGGACTACGGTCCGGCCTGGTTGCCGCTGCCGCACCCGTCACCGCGCAACACCTTCTGGCTCAAGAAGAACCCCTGGTTCGAGCAGGATGTGATCCCCCATCTACAACAAAGGGTCGCCCCGCTGCTGGGGTGACCCTGGTTGGCTAGAGCGCCGGTTCGGCCTGTGGCTTGGGCTTGCTGCGGGCCATGGCGATGAGCGGCAGTATGATGCACAGGCACCCCAGCAGCAGCGGCAGGCCCGGCTGCTCATCGAACAGCCACACCCCGATGGCGACCGCCATCAGCAGGCCGGTGTACTCGGCCGAGGCGATCTTGCTCGCCTCCGCCTTGCGATAGGCCACCACGCACAACCCCGCATAGACCATGATCAGCGCCGAAGAGCCGAAGGCGGGCCACCACATCTGCCACTGCCAGTCGCCCCCTTCCCACCAGGCCAGCGCCAGGATGAAGGGCATGCTCAGCACGTTGGTAAAGAACAGGGTCTGGGCGATGGGCTGCTGGAGCGGGATCCGCTTGATCAGCAGATTGTTGAGCGCCATGGAGAGCGCCACCCCGAGCGCCGCGAGCGCCGCCCAGTTCACCTCGGTGGGGCGCAGCACGATCAGCACCCCGACAAAGCCGATAAAGGCGGTCAGCACCTTCTGGCGCGAGATCGCTTCCCCCACCAGCCACACCGCCAGCGGCACCATCATCAGAGGCGCCGCATAGAAGAGGGCGTTGGCGGTGGCCAGCGGCAGCCGGGTGAGGGCGATCACCATCAGGCAGACGCCGATGGCCCAGATATGGGCCCGCAGCAGGTGCCACTTGAGCGCCACTGGCGGGTTGCGACGCCATGACCAGAGCAGCCAGGGGGTCAGCAGGATGGCGGCGGAGAGCTGGCGGAAGAAGACGAACTGGAACACCGGCTGATCCGGCTCCAGCACCTTGACCAGCGCGTCGGAAAAGACTGCCACCATATTGCCCAGCACCAGATAAAGGATGCCGATCCCCACTGCATTCATGCTACCTCCTGCGTCAGATGAGGGAAGGGTAGCCCGCGTTTCGTTATCCAGTAAAATGATAAAAAATCACCATGCATGAGAATTTTGGATAATGAAGCTACCTCCCCTGCGCGCCGTTCAATACTTCGAAGTGGTTGCCCGCCTGCTCAGCTTTTCCCGCGCGGCCCTTGAGCTGAACGTCAGTCAGAGCGCGGTCAGCCATCAGATCCGCCTGCTGGAGGATTTTCTGGGGGAACGGCTGCTGCTGCGTCAGGGTCGGCTGCTGTCGCTGACGGCGCAGGGCGAGGTCTATTTCGAGGGGATCTCCGCCGGGCTAGGCCAGATTGCCCAGAGCAGCGAGCAACTGCGCGGCGGTGGCGAGATGCGGCTGCGGCTCGCGGTCTACAGCTCGTTTGCGGTGAAGTGGCTGATCCCGCGCCTGGCGGGGCTGCGCCAGCTCTACCCCGAGCTGGATCTCAGCCTGGAGATGGTGGCGGAGGATCCTGAACTCTCCGATCGGGTGGCGGACTGCTTCATCACCGTCTCGCCCCATGGTCGGGGCTATTGTCACGATCTCATCTACCGGGAGCGGCTCTTCCCGGTCTGCAGCCGCCGCTTGTTGCAGCAGGTGGAGGGGGAGTGGCCGGACGCCATCTGGCAACTGCCGCTGCTGTCGGTGCAGTCCATCTACAAGGCGCGGGGAGAGGATTGGCAGCGTTGGGCCAAGGCCGGGGGATTAGTGATCCCGGCGGAGGCGCGGATGCACCACTTCAGTCATGTGTTGCTGGCGATGGAGGCTTCAGCCTGGGATCAGGGGGTGGCATTCGTGAACGACTACATGCTGCGACCGGATGATCCCCAGCTGGTGGCCTTGCCGGTACACCAGCTGGAGACGGGGGATGCTTTCTACTTCACCTGCAAGCGCTCGCGGGCCCATGAGCCCGCCATCAGCCGGCTGCGCCAATGGCTGATGATGGAGACACGCCAGAGCATGCCTCTCTAGGCTCAGGCTTTCTTGAACTGGCTCAGCACAAGCAGGCTGGTGGCACAGACCACTACCGACGGGCTGGGATGTGGAGTGACCTGATTACAAGGGTCAGGCCACTTTAGGCTTAGGCTTTCTTGAATTGGCTAAGCACAAACAGGCTGGTGGCGCAGACCACTACCGACGGGCTGGGATGTGGAGTGACCTGATTACAAGGATCAGGCCACTTTAGGCTCAGGCTTTCTTGAACTGGCTTAATACGAACAGGCTGGTGGCGCAGACCACGACAGACGGACCGGCCGGCGTGTCCTGATACCAGGAGAGCGAGAGCCCTCCCAATACCGCCAGGCACCCGATCAGTGCGGCAAAGCCGGCCATCTGCTCGGGTGTCCGGCTGAAGCGGCGGGCGGTTGCCGCAGGGATGATCAGCAAGGAGGTGATGATCAGCGCCCCGACGAACTTCATCGCCACCGCGATCACCAATCCGATCAGCAGCATCAGCACGCAGCGCAGCACATCGACCCTCACCCCTTCCACTCGGGCCAGCTCTTCCGAGATGGTCATGGAGAGCAGGGGATCCCACAGCCGCCACAGGGTGAGCAGCACCAGGGCGCCACCGCCGTAGATCCAGAGCAAGTCCATCGGCTGCACCGAGAGCAGGTCGCCGAACAGGTAGGCCATCAGATCCACCCGCACGTTGTCCATGAAGCTCAAGGTGACTAGACCGAGCGACAGGGCGCTGTGGGCCAGGATGCCGAGCAGGGTATCGGTGGCCACCTGTTGGTTGCGGCTCATGATCACCAGCAGCATGGCCATGGCGAGGCAGCAGACCACCACCGCCAGGGTGAGATCCACCTGCAGCAGGATGCCGAGCGCGATGCCGAACAGGCAGGCGTGGGAGAGGGTGTCGCCAAAATAGGCCATCTTGCGCCACACCACGAAACTGCCGAGGGGGCCAGCCAGCAGGGCGATGCCGAGGCCGGCCGCGAGGGCGTATAACAGAAAGCTGTCCACTTGATGATCCTGTCGGGTACGTTATTGATTGCGGGAGGGCAGGCGAATGACGGGGGCCTGCGGTTCATGATGATGGTGTTCGCCGTCGCAGTGGTGATGGTGGGTGTAGACCGCCAGCACCTCCTGCTCCGGTCGGCCGAACAGACGTGCAAACTCGGGGTGGCGCGCCACGCTCTCCGGTTCGCCGTGACAGCAGACGTGGCGGTTGAGGCAGATCACCTCGTGGGTGCTGGCCATCACCAGGTGCAGGTCGTGGGAGACCATCAGCACGGCGCAGTTGAACTCGGCGGCCAGCTGGCTGATGAGGGCGTAGAGCTCGATCTGGCCGTTGATGTCCACCCCTTGCACCGGCTCGTCCAGCACCAGCAGCTCGGGTTTGACCAGCAGGGCGCGGGCCAGCAGCACTCGCTGCATTTCGCCGCCGGAGAGCTTCTGCATCCGGTTGTCCAGCAGATCTTCCGCGCCGACCCGGCTTAGTGCCTCCTCGATGGAGAGGCGGCCATTCTTTCCAAGCTGCAGAAAGCGACGCACCGTCAGCGGCAGGGTGGGATCCAGATAGAGGCGCTGGGGCACATAGCCGACCCGCAGGTCGCGGCTGCGGGTGATTTGGCCTGAATCTGGCGTGAGCAGACCCAGCACCAGCTTGCTCAGGGTGCTCTTGCCCGCCCCGTTGGGGCCGACCAGGGTAGTGATTTTGCCTTTGTTCAGGGTAAAGGAGACCTTGTCGAGCACGAGTCGTCCATCAAATGAAAGACAGACCTCTTTCAGCTCCACCAGTTGGGTCATGACAGCTCCGGGGTTTACAGCCTGTGAGAGTTATAATATAACAATAACGTTGGTTTGTTATATTATCACACACACACTTCCTGACGAGATCTCTATGCGAATTCTTGCCCTGATCACTGCCCTGCTGGCGGTGAGTCTGCCTGTCCGCGCCCTCGAGGTGCTGACCACCATCAAGCCGCTGGGTTTCATCGCCGCTGCCATCACCGACGGCGTGAGCGAGCCCAAGGTGTTGCTGCCGACCGGCGCTTCGCCCCACGATTTCTCCCTGCGCCCCTCCGATATTCGCAGCATCAACGAGGCCGATCTGGTGGTGTGGGTCGGCCCCGAGCTGGAAGGTTTCATGGCCAAGCCGCTGGCCAAGCATCCTCATGTGTTGACCCTGACCCAGGTGGAAGGGATGCCGCTGTTTGACTACAGCAAGCAGGCCGGTCATGAAGAGCACGCCGACGAGGCGCATGAAGGCCATGACCACGACGGTCATGAGGGGCACCACCACGAGGGTGTCGATCCCCACATCTGGCTGGGACCGACCCAGGCGCTGGTCATCGCCAATGCCCTGAGCGAAACCCTGAGCGCTCAGGATCCTGCCAACGCCGAGCGTTATCGCGCCAACCTGCTGGCGTTCAAGGCCAAGGTGGAGGCCAAGGACAAGGTGATCGCCGAGCAGATGAAGGCGGTGAATCAGAAGGGCTACTTCGTGTTTCATGAAGCCTATGGCTACTGGGAGCGCCACTACGGCATGAGCTCCAAGGGCCACTTCACCGTGAGCCCGGAGCGACGCCCCGGCGCCAAGACTCTGGTGGAGATCCGCAAGGCGCTGGAAGAGAAGAAAGCGAGCTGCATCTATGCCGAGCCGCAGTTCTCGCCGGCGGTGATCGAGTCGGTCGCCCGCAATACCGGTGCCAAGGTGCTGCTGCTGGACGAAGTCGGTGAACAGGTGCCGCTCGGTCCGGATGGCTATCCCCGCTTCATGCAGCAGCTGGCCGACGCCTTCGCCGAGTGCCGTTGACCGCGTCGAAGCACTCGCGTGCTCGCCGCTGGGGCCGCCAGAGGCAACTATACTGACCTCCAGCATCTTGCAGGGAGTGTCTGGTATGAAATGGCTGCTCGTTCCCACCTGCACGTTGGCGCTCTGCTGTGCCAGCGTGCAGGCTTCCCGCCTCTCCGAATACATGGCCAGCCCTGCACTGCAGGCAAAATTGCAGGAGGTCTATGGCGGTCGGGCCCTCCAGCGGGCGGAGGCCTTTTCACGTCTGCTGACGCCAAGGGCCGGCACCACGGATCAGCAGAAGATCGAGCTGGTCAACAACTACTTCAACAACCTGACCTACAGCGATGATCCCAAGTTATGGGGGATGGAAGATTACTGGGCCAATCCGCTGGAATTTATTGGTGCCCGTGGTGGCGACTGCGAGGATTACAGCATCTCCAAGTACTACACATTGATGGAGCTTGGGGTGGACGAGAAGAAGCTGCGGCTGGCTTACGTCAAGGCAGTCAAGTACAACCAGTTCCACATGGTGACGCTTTACTTCGCGACCCCCAAGTCGGATCCGCTGGTGCTCGACAACATCAACAACCGGATCCTGCCCGGCAGCAAGCGGACCGATCTTATCCCCGTCTACAGTTTTGATGCCAAGAGCATCTGGATCATGAAGTCCCGCCGCGAAGGAACCCTGGCAGGCAGTGCCGACAGGTTGGCGCAGTGGACCTCGATGAAGACCCGCTTCTCCAGCGAGCAGTTGCGCTCCCCTCGCCGTCAGCTATAGCTTGCCCGCCGCTTTCAACTCCTCGAAATATTTTGCCGCGCCCGGATGCTGTTCGATGCTCAGCACCGGGCCGGTTTTATTGCGCGCCTGGTGAAACAGGTTGGCGTAACCGTAGGTTTGCTCATTGAACTTGGTTTGCTGGGCCAGCATGGCCCGGGTCAGGCGGTAAACGTCGGCCTGTGGCGTGCTGGCGGTGGTGACCAGGGTGGCGGCGATGGCAAAGGTCGGCGTCGCCTTGAGGTTGCCCGGATAGATACGCGCAGGGATCTGGCTGCGTTGGTAATACTTGACCCCTTTGAGCAGCTGATCCCGGGTTGCCCCCTCGATCGGCAGGAAACGCACGGGGCAGCGTTTGGCGGTATCCAGCACGATGCGGTTGGGGTGACCCATCACCAGGCCATAGGCGTCGATCTGTTTGCTGCACAGGGACTCGGCCAGATTGGCCACGCTCTTGAGATCGAGATCCTGCTCCTTGGCGCCCAGCACGTTGAACAGGGCGAGCGCCGTCTGGCGGGTGCCGGAACTCTTGAGCCCCATGTCGATGGGGGCCAGCTTGAGTTGCTCCAGGCTGGTGATGTCGCCGTCGGCCCTCACCACTATGGTAAAGGGTTCGGCGTGAGTGGCGAAGATGGCCCTGAGCTCTGGCTGCGGCTGACTGGCATATGGACCCAGGCCGTTACTGGCCTGGTAGAGCCAGTCCGACTGCACCAGCGCATAGCTTGTCTCGCCGCTTTTCAGTTGGCGCAGATTTTCGATGGAGCCCGAGGTCGCCTGTGGCTTGCACTGCAGTCCGGCATCGCTCTTGTTGGCGAGCCGGCAGAACTCTTTGGCGATCTGGTGATAGATCCCCTGTTCACCGCCGGTGGCTATGGTGGTGGGGTTGGCCAGCAGCGGCAGTGGCCACAGCAGGGCGAGCAACAATCCGGTCCTGTTCATCATGCCTCCTTGCCGGCGTAGCCATCAATGCCCCAGTTGCGCAGGGTGTCGATATCCTGAATGTCGCCGGCCTCCGCCAGCAGGGTGTAGCCCGCACTGTGCAGGCACTGGGCCACCAGGTTCCAATAGAGCGGAGCCTGGGTCGGTTGGCAGCTGATGAAAACGGGATTGATGGGGTCGAGCTGATTGAAGGTCTCGTTGGTCATCGGGATGGCGCTGAAGGCCATCTCCACCCCTTGTTCCTGCAAGGCGGCCAGCCGCTCCTGGGCAAGGGGTGGCACATGTTCCTGATCCCAGCGCCAGTCGAGGGTCTTGCCTCTGCCCTTGGCCAGCAGAGGTGCAAATTGTGCCCAGTCGGGATGGCCGAGCAGGCTGAGCGGCAGCTGCAATCCCTCGACTGCATGATGCAGCCAGAGATCGAGCAGGTGCCGGATTTCGTCCGGTGAACTGTTCAGTGACGGGGTGACTTCCGGAATGAGGCGGCTGTAGAGACGAATGCTGCCTTGGGTCGAGAAGAAGTGTTGTTGCAACAGCCCCTCTCCTGCGCAGGTCAGGGTCTGCAGCGGCTCATTGACCATGGGGAGTTGTTTGCCGAGCTGGCTTATCTTGAGCCGTTGCTGCAGCAGATCCCGCTTGCGTTCGGACACCAGCTGGTTGACCGAGCCGGCCAGCTCCTTGAGATCCTGCAGCCAGGGAGCGTCCAGGGTGCCACTGAACTGGCGCTTGCGGATCTTCACCAATTGCAGATTGATCTGCTCGAGCGGGCGCAGCAGTCGTTTGCAGACCCAGGAGATCACCAGGGTGAAGATCAGCAGACCTGCCAGCAGGGCCGTGCCGGTACGGCTGATCGCATTCCACAGATGCTGGTAGGCATAGCCCGTATGCCCTTCCAGGGTGAGGGTGCCCAGCATGCGCCAGCCATCGGTCAGCTCCTGCTCAATTTTTACTGGCGGCATGTCGATAACAGAGGGGAGCCAGGTCGGCACGTTCTGTTGCGCGGTGTGGAAGACCTTCTGAAACAGCACCTGACCATCCGGATCCAGCAGGGTGACCGCGCTGACGAAGCCCCCGTCGAACATGGCGTTGACTATGGTCTCGGCCAGTACCTTGTCATCGTTGAGCAGGGTGCCTTGCAGCACCAGCCCGAGGGCGGTGATGGCGGTTTCCAGGTTGGCGGACATCTGATCGAGGATGGATTGCCGCACCGTGGTGACTTCCAGCATGAACAGCAGGACGGCGCCAATCAGGAATAAAATCAGGATGATTCGATTTAACAGTTTCGCTAACGACATATCCACTCCATGGAAAAGTTATCGCAACATGTTGAAACCTGGGGTCGGAGGTGAGCTGACCCGGCTCTTAAAAATAGGAAAAAATGGTTAAAAAAGACGATCATTTCTGCCCATGAAGGAATGTTATGCATAAAATGTGAGGTTCATGCAGATTGCTATGAACTAATTGTGAGTATTTAGGTCAAACAATCAGTTTTATACGGTTTCATAACAAACAGACTGACCACTAACACCCTTGGATCTAATGACAGGATAGCGGATGAAACGTCTCCGTCCCTTGGTAGCGCAGGCCGCCAATTGGGAACCCCCGGTTCCCCGCAAACACTTTTACGCCATGCTACTGCTGACGGCCATGACGCTGTCGGCGGTAGCCATATTGCCAGCCCCGGGTGACATCCTGGAGCGGCCGCTGCGACTGGAGTTGCCGATCGCCACCAATGGCACCGCAACCAACGAAGACAATACGGACTTCAACGACATCCCGGATCACGAGCTGGTAGAAGCCGCGACGCCGGAAGATGACATCCCGGCCGACGCCACCCCCCAGTGGCAGGATTACCGGGTTCGCAATGGCGAGAATCTGACCACCATCTTCAACAACCTGGGTCTCTCCACCACCACCCTCTACAAGGTGCTGGATGCCGACACCAAGAACAATCTGGCACGGCTCAAGCCGGGCCAGACCATCGAGCTGCTGATCGATCAGGACAACATACTGCAGCAGATGAAGATCCGTCTGAACATCAAGCAGACCCTGGTGCTGGAGCGTACCGACGACACCTACAGCGCCAACATGCTCAATGAAGAGGTGGAGTGGCAGAAGAAGAGCTATGACGGCGTCATTAATGGCAGCTTCTACGTGAGTGCCCGCAATGCGGGGATCCCGGCCAACCATATCCAGAAAATTGCCAACCTGTTCCAGTGGCGGCTCAACTTCGCCAAGGATCTGAAAAAGGGCGACAAGTTCAAGGTGCTGGTGCGTCAGGAGACGGTCGAAGGCAAGAGCACAGGCAACACCCAGCTGCTCGGGGTGGAAGTGTTCAGTCAGGGTCAGAACGTCTCCGCCTGGCTGTCCGAAGATGGCAACTACTACGATGGGCAGGGCAACAGCCTGGAGCGCGGTTTCCGCCGTTACCCGACCCACAGCCGCTACCGGGTCAGCTCCAGCTTCAACCCGAATCGCCGTCACCCGATCACCGGCCAGGTGCGGCCTCACGAGGGCACCGACTTTGCTCTGCCGGTCGGTACCCCCGTGATGGCGACCGGTGACGGTGTGGTCCTGAAGGCGACCAGCCACCCGCTGGCCGGCACCTATGTGGTGATCAAGCACGGTCGTACCCTGATGACCCGTTACCTGCACCTGAGCAAGCTGCTGGTCAAACCGGGCCAGAAGGTGAAGATGGGCGACAAGATTGCCCTCTCCGGCAACACGGGTCGCTCCACCGGCGCTCACCTGCACTACGAGGTGCGGATCAACAACCGCCCGGTGGATGCCATGAAGGTCAAGCTGCCGATGGCGGAGCCGCTCTCCGGCAAGGAGAAGCGCCAGTTCCTCGCCAAGGTGAAGAGCTATCGCAAGGAGATGGAGGCCGGTTGATGCCTCTCTCGTCGAAACAAAAAGGCCCCGCCACGCTGGCGGGGCCTTTTTATTGGCTGGCGGCCATCAATAGCCCTTGTCGAAGTCGATCTTGCCGTCCAGCGGCTGGCCGTCGATGAAGCGGATGTAGTTGCGCACGAAGATTTGGGCCACGTCTTCGGGGAAGCTGTAGGCGCTGTTGTGCGGTGTGACGATGAGGTTGGGCTGGCCCCAGAGCGGGCTGTCGGCGGGCAGCGGCTCCTGCGCGAATACATCCAGCACCGCCATCCCCAGCTTGCCGGTGCGCAGTGCCGTGAGCAGATCTCCCTCGTGGATGGCGTTGCCGCGTCCCACGTTGAACAGGATGGCGCCCGGCTTGCAGTGCTCGAAACGGGTGGCAGTGAAGAGGTGATGGGTCTCGCGGGTGGCGGGCAGCACGCTGACGATGACGTCGGCCTGCGCCAGCATCTTGTTGAGGGCGGGCAGCTGATATACCTGGTCGAAACCGGCCCGTTCGCGGCCACTGCGGCTGACGCCGAGCACCTTCATGCCGAAGTGTTTGCCGGTGTGGGCGATGTGCTGGCCTATGCTGCCGGTGCCCAGGATCAGCAAGGTGCGTCCCTTGAGGCCGTGATAGGGGTGGCTCTGCCACAGCCGCTGCTTCTGCTGTTCCCGGTAGAGGGGGATCTGGCGCATCAGGCTGAGCAGATGACCGAACACGTATTCGCTCATCAGCGGGCCGAAGATGCCGCGCACATTGGTGAGCTGGTAGTCACGGCGGCAGCTGGCATCCAGCAGCACGTCGACCCCGGCGTAGGTGGATTGCAGCCAGCTGAGTTTGCTGGCCTTGGCCAGCAGCGGTTTGGCGCGCGCCGGTTCGGCCATCAGGATGTGGGCATCGCCGATCACTTTCTCGGCGTCGCTCTGGTTGTCGGCTCTCAAAATGCGCAGATGAGGGAGGTGGGCCGCCTTGAGCAGGCGCTCGTAGTGAGCATTGTCCTGGCTGAGCAAAAGAAGGGTACGTTGACTCATACTCTTGTTCCTTATCAGATTTGCGGCGCGGGAGAGAGGCCGCTCTGCCTTCATCTTACCCGAGTTGACCGGCCAACATAGCCGACCAGGCCGCTTTTTCGTTTTCGCGCGGCCCCTCGTGGGCTACAATCTGCCCCACATTTTGCAAAGGATCCGACTCCAGTGTTTGGTGACAAGTTTTATAAGCGACTGGCCGAGCTACAGCCTTGGCAACAGACGGTCTACACCCTGGCGCTGGCAGAGCGCATGTACCCCAACTATGCGCTGTTTTCCCAGGCCTCCGGTTTCGGGGATGCGAAGGCATTTCGTCACGCACTGGATCAGATGTGGAACTACCTGACGGTGAAAGGATCCCGGGTCAATCTGGGGGCGATTCTGGAAGCGTTCGAAGTCTACATTCCGGAACCCAGCAAGTTCGAATCCTACGGTGCCTATCCGGCGCTGGATGCCTGTGTCGCCTTGGGTTGCGCCTACAACTCGGTGATCTGCCGGGTGGGGGAAGAGGCCAACGACGCCAGCCATGCCTCGGTCGGTACGGTCGCCGGTTTCATCGAGATGCTGGAAGAGCGCGACCTCACCGACGAGGAGCTCTACGAGCACGAATACATGGAGGCCGAGCTGGAGTTCCAGGTCGAGCTGCTCAAGCGGGTGGCCCACGAGCGTGACAGCGACCGCATCCTGGCCGTGCGTGCCTTCGCCGCGCAGGACGGTGTCTCCAATATCGGCATCAGCCTGGAAGAGTGATCCCGCTCGCCTCGGCCCATAAAAAAAGCTCCCGTTCGGGAGCTTTTTTTATGCCCGCTCTTCGGTGAGGGGCCGGACGCTCAGCACCGGGGCCGCGTCTATCTCGTCGGCATTCATCATGGTGGAGATACGCTGCAAAGAGGAGAGCAGCAGGGTCTGCTCCCAGGTCTCAAGTGCTTGAAAACGCTGAATGAAGCGCTCCTGCAGCGGGGTCGGCGCCTGGGCCAGCAGGGCTCGGCCTGCGTCAGTCAGTGTCGCATGCACCTTGCGCTTGTCGGTTTCACTGCGGATGCGTTGCACCAGCTGGCGGCTCTCGAGGCGGTCCATGATGGTGGTGGCGGTGGCCTGGCTCATGTTGGTGTGATCCGCCAGCTGACGCATGGAGATCTGACCCAGCTCGTCGATCCCCTTGAGCAGCAAGAGCTGGGGCGAGGTCAGGCCTGCCTCCTTGATCAAGCGCTTGGAGTGCATGTCGATGGCACGAATGATCTGGCGCAGGGCGACCAGCACTTCATCATGTTTTTCCATGGGGTATGAAATCGTCGAGGGGTGATTGGGAGGCGCAAAATTCTCCGCCTAATTCGTCACAAGGTCAATATGGTTTTTACTGTAATCTTTTCTGCTCTAATTATTTTGTGTTAGGGTAATGAGCTTTCCCCCTATTTTCCCCTGCTGTTTCGAGGAGCAAGATGATGAGTGACGAACTGGACATCAAAGCGCTGGTGGCCGACCTTCGAGTGGTCAGAGTCCGCTATGAACTGCCTGACACCTCGGCTTTCGTGCGTTACCAGCCCGCCTATGACGAAGATCCCAACAACCTCAAGGTCCATCACTACGACGGTGAGTTGCCGCTCTCCTGCAGTGAAACAGGTTCTTTCAACCTAAAGGAGTTGGTAAACGAATTGCGCTATGCCTATGTGCTGGTGCACCTCTTCCCGGACGAGAGCGCAATGAACTTCTACCTGACCGGCCTCGATACCGGGCTGGCCCAGCTGGAGTTCATCGGCGGCTCCTACGACTTCAACCGGCTCTGGATCACCAGCGGCATCTCCAACCTGGGCGTGCCCATGGCCATCTTCCTCGGCAAGCGCCACGCGGTGAACGGTCAGCCCTCCGTCAGCCTGGTGGACCACCGAGCGCAGACGGCCGGCAAGCTGGTCTACCGCGCCATCGGCGGCGCCGGTGATCACGTGGGTGAAGACTTTTTCAACAACGACTAAGGAGGCCAGATGAGAGCAAACAAAGGGCTGTTCAAAGGCCTCAACCCGACCATGGCCATGACGGCGCTCACCGTCATCACCCTGTTCCTGCTGTTCGGGATGTTCGTCCCCGAAACCGCCGCCACCTGGTTCGTGGGGGCCAAGGACAAGATCATCGCCGGGTTCAAGTGGTACTACATCCTGGTGGTCGCCCTGTTCCTGTTCTTCGCCATCTATCTGATGTTCAGCCGCTTCGGCAGCATCCGGCTGGGTGACGACGACCAGGTACCGGAATTCGGCTACTTCGCCTGGTTCGCCATGCTGTTCAGCGCCGGCATGGGGATAGGGCTGGTGTTCTGGAGCATCGCCGAGCCCATGTACCACCTGCAGGGCAACCCCTTCGTCACCGAAGGGATGACCCCGGAGGCGGCCCAGATCGCCATGCGTCTCACCTTCTTCCACTGGGGCCTGCACCCCTGGGCCATCTATGTGATCGTCGGCCTGTCGCTCGCCTTCTTCAGCTACCGGCGCAAGCTGCCGCTGGCCATCCGCTCCGTGCTCTATCCGCTGCTCGGCGATCGCATCTACGGTTTCTGGGGTCACGCCGCCGACGTGCTGGCGGTGTTTGGTACCGTGTTCGGGGTGGCGACCTCCCTTGGCCTGGGGGTCTCCCAGATGAATACCGGCCTCAACCAGATGTTCGGCATGGAAGTCTCGCAGGCGAACCAGCTCTGGCTCATCGGCGGCATCAGCCTGATCGCCACCCTATCGGCCGTATCTGGCGTCGGACGCGGGGTGAAGATCCTCTCCGAGCTCAATATCTGGCTGAGCGTGTTCGTGCTGGGCCTCTTCCTGGTGCTGGGGCCGACCACCTACATCCTCAACGCCTATGTGCAGAACATCGGTGACTACCTGCAGAACATCGTCAAGCTGAGCTTCTGGACCAACACCGAGGCCAACGGCACCTCGGCCTGGCAGTCGAGCTGGACCGCGTTTTACTGGGGCTGGTGGATTGCGTGGGCGCCCTTTGTCGGCATGTTCATCGCACGCATATCCAAGGGGCGTACCATCCGCGAGTTCGTGCTCGGTGTCTTGCTGGTGCCCTCCCTGCTCGGCATGTTCTGGCTCACCGTGTTCGGCGGTACTGCCATGAATCTGGAGCTGTTCGGCAGTGGTGGCGTGGTGGCCGCGGTCAATCAGGATGTCACCCTGGCGCTCTACAAGACGGTGGAGCTGCTGCACTGGGAGACCTTCGGCTGGATCGCCAAGGGGGTGCTGACCCTGCTCATCTGCACCTACTTCATCACCTCCAGCGACTCGGGCACCCTGGTCATTACGACCCTGCTCTCCATCGGAGATCAGGATCCCCCCGTGCTGCACCGCGCCGTCTGGGGGCTGGGTCAGGGGCTGGTGGCCGCCATTCTTCTGGTCTCCGGCGGACTGGCCGCCCTGCAGGCCGCCAGCATCATAGCGGCGCTGCCCTTCTCGGTGATCATGCTGGCCATGTGCTACTCCCTGATGCTGGGCCTCAAGCAGGAGAGTCAGCACCAGTTCGAGTATCGCCAGAAGCTCAAGCGCCACGAGGGCTCCAGCCACATGAGCCTGATGGACAGGATAGGGCCGGCCTGACGACAGGCCGAACCATGAAAACGAAAAGGGGAACCTCACGGTTCCCCTTTTTATTGCTGTGTTGATGACGGTTTACAGCATCTGCTTGAGGCGATAGAGCAGGTCAAGCGCCTGGCGCGGGGTCAGCTCGTCCGGGCGCACCGCTTCCAGCTCATCAACTACCGGATGGCTCTGGGACGGCAGGGCGACCGGGGCCGGGCGCACTTCGCCGGCGGCCACCGGGGTGGCGCTCTCCAGCTCGTGCAGCTTGTGACGGGCCTGCTGGATCACCGATTTGGGCACCCCGGCCAGCGCCGCTACCTGCAGACCGTAGGAGCGGCTGGCCGCCCCCTCTTGTACCGCGTGCATGAAGGCGATGGTGTCACCGTGCTCCACTGCATCGAGGTGGACGTTGGCCAGCCCGCTCATCAGCTCCGGCAGCCGGGTCAGCTCGAAGTAGTGGGTGGCAAACAGGGTGTAGGCGCCAATCTTGCTCGCCAGCTGTTCTGCGCAGGCCCACGCCAGGGAGAGGCCGTCGTAGGTGCTGGTGCCGCGGCCAATCTCGTCCATCAGCACCAGGCTGCGGGCGGTGGCGTTGTTGAGGATGTTGGCGGTCTCGGTCATCTCCACCATGAAGGTGGAGCGGCCGGAGGCCAGATCGTCCGACGCCCCGATGCGGGTGAAGATGCGGTCGATGGGGCCGATGCGGGCACTGTCGGCCGGCACGAAGGCGCCGATATGGGCCAGCAGCACGATCAGCGCGGTCTGGCGCATGTAGGTGGATTTACCGCCCATGTTGGGGCCGGTGATGATCAGCATCCGCCGCTCCCGCTCCAGCCGGATGGGGTTGGCGATAAAGGGGTCGGTCATCACCTGCTCCACCACCGGATGGCGGCCCGCCTCGATCAGGATCTGATCCTCATCGATGAGCGTCGGGCAGCGGTAGTCCAAGGTCTCGGCCCGCTCCGCTAGGTTGGCCAGCACGTCCAGCTCCGCCAGTGCGGCGGCGGACTCCTGCAGGTCGCCGAGGTGCGGCAGCAGGGCATCGAGCAGCTCTTCGTAGAGACGTTTTTCCAGCGCCAGCGCCTGGGCCTGGGCGGTGAGCACCTTGTCCTCGTACTTCTTCAGCTCGTCGATGATGTAGCGTTCGTTGTTTTTCAGCGTCTGGCGGCGGATGTAGTGGGCCGGCACCAGATGGCTGTTGGCACGGCTCACCTCGATATAGAAGCCGTGCACCTTGTTGTAGCCCACCTTGAGGGTGTTGATGCCGGTCAGCAGCCGTTCGCGCTCCTCGATGCGGGCCAGGCTGGCGGTGGCGCCGTTGGCCAGATCCCGCAGCTCGTCCAGCTCGGTGTTGAACCCTTCGCGGATCACGCCGCCATCGCGAATGAGCACCGGCGGCACCTCCATCACGGCGCGCTCCAGCAGGTCGAACAGCTCGGGGAAGGTGCTGGCCCGCTCGCGCAGCTGCTGCACCGCGTCGTGCTCGCTGCCCGCAAGCAGGCGCTGCAGTTCCGGCAGTTGGGCGAAGGCCTGGCGCAGACGAGTCAGATCGCGCGGACGGGCAGAGCGCAGGGCCAGGCGCGCCAACACCCGCTCCACGTCGCCGACCTGGCGCAGCAAACCACCCAGCTCATCGTAAAGGTTCTGCTCGATCAGCTCCTTGATGGTGCTCTGACGGCCTTTGAGGATCACCCGGTCGCGGATCGGCTGGTGGATCCAGCGCTTGAGCAGCCGGCTGCCCATGGGGGTGGCGGTGCAGTCCAGCACGGCGGAGAGGGTGTTGTCATGGCCGCCGGCCAGATTCTGGGTCAGCTCCAGATTGCGGCGGGTGGCGGCATCCATGATGACCGCATGATCGGGCTGCTCGAGGCGCACGCTGCGAATGTGGGGCAGGGCGGTGCGCTGGGTGTCCTTGACGTACTGCATCAGGCAGCCGGCGGCACACAGGGCGGTCTCGCTCTGCTCGACGCCAAAGCCTACCAGATCCTGGGTGCCGAACTGCTGGCACAACAGCTTGCGGGCGGTGCCGAGCTCGAATTCCCACTCCGGGCGGCGGCGCAGACCGCGGCGACCCTCGACGTGGTGCAGGAAGGCGAACGATTCTGGGTAGAGCAGCTCGGCCGGGTTGGTGCGCTGCAGCTCCGCCAGCAGGGTCTCTTCTTTCTCGAACTGGTTGATGAAGAAGCGGCCGGAGCCTATGTCCATGGTGCCATAGCCGAAGCGGCGGCCATCGTGGTAGACGGCGGCGATCAGGTTGTCCTGCCGCTCGCTGAGCAGCGCCTCGTCGGAGACGGTGCCTGGGGTGATGATGCGAATGACCTTGCGCTCCACCGGCCCCTTGCTGGTGGCGGGATCCCCCACCTGCTCGCAGATGGCGGCAGATTCGCCCAGCTGCACCAGCTTGGCGAGATACCCTTCGATGGCGTGATAGGGCACTCCTGCCATCGGAATGGGGCTGCCAGCCGACTGGCCGCGCTTGGTCAGGGAGATGTCGAGCAACTGGGAAGCCTTGCGCGCATCGTCGTAGAACAGCTCGTAGAAGTCGCCCATCCGGTAGAACAGCAGGATCTCCGGGTTCTCGGCCTTGAGGGTCAGATACTGCTGCATCATGGGCGTGTGGGCGCTGAGATTGGCGCCTGGCGCGGCGCCAGTGGCTTGGTGTTGTGCGGTCATGTTCTATTCCAGAAGGGGCCTCTGCGGGCCTGTGTCTGCGGTGATGAGCCTTGAGCTTGATGGCGCCATTCTACACATAAGCGGCGTGGCGGGGGAGGTCGGGGATCACGACCCTCCGTGTAGGCAGAGGCATCAGCCTGGTGAGCGGCGTTCAGTTGCGGCAGGCGGCGGCGGGATCGCATAATGTGCCTCTTGCACGCATCAGAGGGAGTCGCGATGAAACTGGACGCAGAGATAGAGCACCTCGCCATCGAGCTGGGGCGAGCCCTTGGCCAGCGAGGCTGGCTGGCGGCCACCGCCGAATCCTGTACCGGCGGCGGGGTGGCAACGGCCATCACCGACATCGCGGGCAGCTCAGGCTGGTTCGATCGCGGCTTTGTCACCTACACCAACGAGGCCAAGCAGCAGATGCTGGGGGTGAGCGACGAGAGCCTGGAGCAGCACGGCGCGGTGAGCGAGGCGGTGGTGCTGGAGATGGCCCGCGGCGCGCTGGCCCACTCGTCGGCCTCCATCAGTGTCGCCATCAGTGGCATCGCCGGCCCCGGCGGCGCCACCGAGGGCAAACCGGTCGGCACCGTCTGGTTTGCCTGGGCCGACAGCAACGGCCGCCACCACTCCCTGCTGGCCCGTTTCGACGGGGATCGCCGGCAGGTGCGTCAGCAGGCGGTGAGACAGGCCTTGTCGGGTCTGTTGGCCCTGCTCAGATAAATTGGGCTTGATACTGTATGAATAGACAGTATACTTAGCCCAACTTCATTTTTACTCACGATTTCCAGCGGAGATTGGCATGGATCAGAACAAACAGAAGGCACTGGCGGCTGCGCTGGGTCAGATTGAAAAGCAGTTCGGCAAAGGTTCCATCATGCGTCTGGGCGACAGCAAGACCATGGATATCGAAGCCATCTCCACCGGCTCCCTCTCTCTGGACGTTGCGCTGGGGATCGGTGGTCTGCCGTGCGGTCGTATCGTCGAGATCTACGGCCCGGAATCTTCCGGTAAAACCACGCTGACCCTGCAGGTGATCGCCGAAGCCCAGAAGAAGGGCAAGACCTGTGCCTTCGTCGATGCGGAGCACGCACTCGACCCCATCTATGCCGCCAAGCTGGGCGTCAACGTCGACGACCTGCTCATCTCCCAGCCGGACACCGGTGAACAGGCGCTGGAGATCTGCGACATGCTGGTGCGCTCCAATGCGGTTGACGTCATCATCGTCGACTCCGTGGCGGCCCTGACCCCGAAAGCGGAAATCGAAGGCGAGATGGGTGACTCCCACGTCGGCCTGCAGGCTCGTCTGATGTCCCAGGCGCTGCGCAAGCTGACCGCCAACATCAAGAACGCCAACTGCCTGTGCATTTTCATCAACCAGATCCGGATGAAGATCGGCGTTATGTTCGGCAGCCCGGAGACCACTACCGGTGGTAACGCGCTCAAGTTCTACGCCTCCGTGCGTCTGGATATCCGTCGTACCGGCGCCATCAAGGAAGGTGACGAAGTGGTTGGTAACGAGACCCGCGTCAAGGTAGTGAAGAACAAGGTGGCCCCTCCCTTCAAGCAGGCCGAATTCCAGATCTTCTACGGTGCTGGCATCTCCAAAGAGGGCGAGCTGGTGGATCTGGGCGTCAAGCACAAGCTGATCGACAAGGCCGGTGCCTGGTACAGCTACAACGGCGAGAAGATCGGTCAGGGCAAGGCCAACGTCATGAAGCTGTTCGCCGAAAACAAGGCGCTGGCTGGCGAAGTGGAAGCCAAACTGCGCGAGTTGCTGCTCTCCGGCGCCGCGCCGGTGGAGGAGAAGCCCTCCGCTGCCGAGTACGACGAGTTTGAAGCCGAAAACGAACAAGAGTTCGAATAAGAGCGAAAGGAAGGCCGGGTTGATACCCGGCCTTGTCATTTATGGTCGATGAATCCGTTACCGAACCGGTCGAGCCCGCCGAACCGAGCTTTGCAGAGCAGCTGGCGGCCGCCCGTGCCTACGCCATGCGCAGTCTGGCCCGTCGCGAGAGTGCCAAGTCGGAGCTGGCCAGACGCCTGCGCCAGCAGGGCTATCAGGAAGAGGTGATCGAGGCGGTAGTCGACTATTGCCGCGGTTACAACTGGGTCAATGACGAGCGCTATGGTGCCATGGCGGTACGGGCGGGTGCCGCCAAGGGGCATGGCCCGCTCAAGATCCGTTTCGACCTGCGCCGCAAGGGGTTGGACGATGGCCAGATCGATGCCGCCTTCGAGCAACCCGAGCTGGACTGGTTCGAACTCGCCCTCGAGCTGTTGGAACGACGGGCCAACCTAGCCGACCTGGCCGACTTCAAGCTGCGGATGAAGTGGCTCAAGTATCTGCTGGGGCGCGGCTTTAGCCAGGATCAGGCCCGTTACGCCATCTCTGCCCTGCAGGAGCGGGAGGAGTAGAACGGCGATGTTTGTGCTGGGATCTTGAGATGACTCGAGAGACGAGAGCCCCATCGCCGTACACCCGCTCTCTTCATTTCCGGTTTGCCGGCGCCTGGTCGCCGGTTTCCATCTGCCGACCAGGCCATTATGACGCCTGTGCAAGATTTTCCCTGCCTGTTCATAGGCTTGTCAGCTCAGATTGATGAAAGCCAGGTTCTCCCTGTCTTGACCCTCTTTTCATGCCGCTTTTTCTCCTGTTGATGGTGAAAAAAGCCGCGGTTGGCGGCGGGGCGCTTTTCCGGCCCGTTTATGTGCGCTTTTTCGCCCGTGGCGGCCCTGTCCGTTTTACTTTACCCCGCAGAAAACTTACATTAATGCGGTTAAAAGTCCGTATTCGAATCAAGCAGGATTTTCCATGTATATGTCCACGTCTGAGATACGCGCTGCGTTTCTCGAGTATTTCCGTTCCCAGGGGCACCAGGTTGTCTCCTCCAGCTCGCTGGTACCGCATAACGACCCGACCCTGTTGTTTACCAACGCGGGTATGAACCAGTTCAAGGACGTGTTCCTTGGCGCAGACAAGCGTGCCTACAACCGCGCGACGACCTCCCAGCGTTGCGTGCGTGCCGGTGGTAAGCACAACGATCTGGAAAACGTCGGCTATACCGCTCGTCACCACACCTTCTTCGAGATGCTGGGCAACTTCAGCTTCGGCGACTACTTCAAGCAGGATGCCATCAAGTTTGCCTGGGGCTTCCTGACCGAGGTGCTGCAACTGCCGAAAGAGCGCCTGCTGGTGACCGTCTACGCGACTGACGATGAAGCCTTCGACATCTGGGAAAAAGAGGTCGGTGTACCGGCCGATCGCATCGTGCGCATCGGTGACAACAAGGGTGCCCCGTACGCCTCCGACAACTTTTGGGCCATGGGCGATACCGGTCCGTGCGGTCCCTGCACCGAGATCTTCTACGATCACGGCGATCACATCTGGGGCGGCCGTCCTGGCTCACCGGAAGAGGATGGCGACCGTTTCATCGAGATCTGGAACGTGGTGTTCATGCAGTTCAACCGTCAGGCTGACGGCACCATGGAGCCGCTGCCGCGCCCGTCCGTGGATACCGGCATGGGTCTGGAGCGAATCTCCGCCATCATGCAGGGGGTTCACTCCAACTATGAAATCGACATCTTCCAAGCGCTGATCAAGAAAGCGGCCGAGATTGTCGGTACCACCGATCTGAGCAACCAGTCCCTGCGCGTCATCGCGGACCACATCCGCTCCTGCGCCTTCCTGGTGGCTGACGGCGTGATGCCTTCCAACGAAGGTCGTGGTTACGTGCTGCGCCGCATCATCCGCCGCGCCGTGCGTCACGGTCGCAAGCTGGGTGCTACCGACGTCTTCTTCTACAAGCTGGCCGCCGAACTGGCAGCCCAGATGAAGGATGTCGCTGCCGAGCTGATCGCCCAGCTGCAGCTGGTCGAGCGCGTGCTGCGCATCGAAGAGGAGCAGTTCGTCCGCACCCTGGATCGCGGTCTGCTGCTGCTGGAAGACGCTCTGGCCAACCTGGGCGATGCCAAGGTCATTCCGGGCGAGGTGGTATTCAAGCTGTATGACACCTATGGCTTCCCGGCCGACCTGACTGCCGACGTGGTGCGCGAGCGCGAGATCGGCATCGATGAAGAGGGCTTCAAGGCCGAGATGGAGAAGCAGCGTGCTCGTGCCAAGGAAGCATCCAGCTTCGGCGTGAACTACAACGAGATGCTCAAGCTCGACTTCGAGACCCCCTTCACCGGTTACAAGACCCTGACCGAGCTCACCCGTGTGGTCGGCATCTACAAGGGCGTGGACGAGGTGAGCGGTCTCATCGCCGGTGACGAAGCTGTCATCGTGCTGGAGCAGACCCCCTTCTACGCCGAGTCCGGCGGCCAGATCGGCGACAGCGGCACCCTGAAAGTGGACGACGGCATCTTTGCCGTGACCGATACCGTTAAAGCGGGCAAGGCGATCATCCACAAGGGCTACATGGAACTGGGCACCCTGGAGAAAGGGGCCGAGGTCGAGGCCGTGGTCGATGGCGACCGTCGTCAGGCCATCGCCCTGAACCACTCGGTGACTCACCTGCTGCACGCGGCCCTGCGTCAGGCGCTGGGCGAGCACGTGACCCAGAAAGGCTCTCTGGTGGGTGCCGAGCGCATGCGCTTTGACTTCTCCCACTTCGAGGGGATGACCATGGCGACCATTCGCCGGGTCGAGGAGCTGGTCAACAACCAGATCCGCGCCAACCACGAAATCATCACCCAGCTGATGGGCCTGGAAGAGGCCAAGTCGGCCGGCGCCATGGCGCTGTTCGGCGAAAAATACGAAGACGACGTGCGCGTGGTGCGCATGGGCGATTACTCCACCGAGCTGTGCGGCGGTACCCACGCCAAGCGCACCGGTGACATCGGCTTCTTCAAGATCATCGCCGAGAGCGGCATCGCCGCCGGCGTGCGCCGTATCGAAGCGGTGACCGGCAAGGCCGCCATCGACTTCATGCATCAGGTCGGCGAGCAGATCGAAGAGGCTGCCGCGCTGGTGAAGGGCGATCAGTTCAGCATCGCTGACAAGGTTCGCCAGGTGCTGGACAAGGCCAAGATGATGGAACGCGAGCTGGAGCAGCTCAAGGCCAAGCTGGCCGCCCAGGCCGGTAACGACCTGCTGGGTCAGGTCATCGAGATCAAGGGGCAGAAGGTGCTGGTTGCAGCGCTGGAAGGGGCCGATCCGAAATCCCTGCGCGGCATGCTGGACGAACTGAAGAACCAGATGAAGTCCGGTGTGGTGCTGCTGGCCACCAGCGGCGAGGGCAAGGTCAACCTGATCGCGGGCGTCACCAACGACCTGACCGGCAAGGTCAAGGCCGGTGAGCTGGTCAATCTGGTGGCCCAGCAGGTGGGTGGCAAGGGCGGTGGTCGTCCCGACATGGCCCAGGCGGGTGGTACCCAGCCTGAGGCAGTGCCGGCGGCCCTGCAATCCGTACACTCCTGGCTGGAAGAGCGCCTGTAATCGGGCGAGGTGATCTGTGGCACTCTATGTACAGAAGTACGGCGGCACCTCGGTCGGCACGCTGGAGCGGATCGAGGCGGTAGCTGAGCGGGTCGAACAGACCCGCGCCCAGGGACATGACGTGGTGGTGGTTGTTTCCGCCATGTCGGGCGAAACCAACCGGTTGCTGGGCATGGCCCAGCAGCTGGATCCTGATGCCAACCGGCGCGAGATGGATGTACTGGTCTCCACCGGTGAACAGGTCACCATAGCGCTGCTGGCCATCGCGTTGAACAAACGCGGTTGCCCCGCGGTCTCGATGACCGGTGATCAGGTTCGCATTCACACCGATTCCGCCTATGGCAAGGCGCGCATCACCCACATCGACACCGACCGGGTTCAGGCTGAACTGGGCGCGGGCAAGGTGGTGGTGATCGCGGGCTTCCAGGGTCGTGACGAGCACAATGCCATCACCACCCTGGGGCGCGGTGGCTCCGACACCACGGCGGTCGCCGTGGCGGCGGCCATCAAGGCCGATGAGTGCCAGATCTTTACCGACGTGGACGGGGTCTATACCACGGATCCGCGCATCGAGCCCAAGGCGCGTCGTCTCGACACCATCACCTTCGAGGAGATGCTGGAGATGGCCAGCCTGGGCGCCAAGGTGCTGCAGATCCGTTCGGTGGAGTTCGCGGGCAAGTACCGCGTGCCGCTGCGGGTGCTGTCGAGCTTTGTCGAGGGAGAGGGAACCTTAATCACATATGGAGGTGAGAGGATGGAAGCTCCCCTGGTATCCGGGATAGCGTTCAATCGCAACGAAGCCAGCCTGACCATTCTGGGTGTGCCGGACCGGCCCACCGTGGCAGCGCAGATCTTGAATCCGATCAGCGACGCCAACATTGATGTCGACATGATAGTGCAGAACACGCTGGGCGATGGCACCGCTGATTTCACCTTCACGGTGAATCGCGATGACTATCGCCGGGCGCGCGCCCTGCTGGAGGAGACCGCCAGCGAGCTGGGGGCCGCCTGCGTGCAGGGCAACGGTGAGATCGCCAAGGTTTCCATCGTCGGAGTCGGGATGTGGAACCATCCTGGCGTCGCCCGCACCATGTTCAAGGTATTGGGCGAGGAGGGGATCAACATGCAGTTGATTTCCACCTCTGAAATCAAGATATCCGTGGTGATTGACGAGAAGTACCTGGAGCTGGCAGTGCGTGCCTTGCACTCCGCTTTTGGGCTGGATCAGGAGCCTCATGAGCAGCCCCTGGGAAACAATCCCTGATTGATTTAGTTTCAACCATTTACCATATCGGTATCTTTGTAAGATAATGTCGCATATCGATATAAATACAAAACAGGATACAGGAGCAAGCGAATGCTTATTTTGACTCGTCGTGTAGGGGAAACCCTGATGATTGGTGACGAAGTGACTGTCACCGTGCTGGGCGTGAAAGGCAACCAGGTTCGTATCGGCGTGAACGCACCGAAAGAAGTTTCCGTGCACCGCGAAGAGATCTATCAGCGCATCCAGGCCGAGAAAGTTCCGGGTCAATCCGGCTTCTAAGCGGCATCAATGGCTGTGACAAGGCGACACCTCATGTGTCGCCTTTTGTTTTTTCGGAGCGCTGAAAATGGCGCCGCAGGGGGCGAAAGAGCGGGATAAGTGCCGATATTGCTTGAATATTCCACGCTTTGGCCAAATACCGAGCGAACGCACTTTTTTCTCCAAAAAAGTGTTTGACTAAAAATCCCTGTGAAGTATTATCAGCCCCGCAAACGGAGAGGTGGCCGAGAGGCTGAAGGCGCTCCCCTGCTAAGGGAGTATGCGGCTTATACCCGCATCGGGGGTTCGAATCCCCCCTTCTCCGCCATTTGCGCCCGTAGCTCAGCTGGATAGAGTACCTGGCTACGAACCAGGTGGTCAGAGGTTCGAATCCTCTCGGGCGCACCATATTAGACTCACGATGAGTCATGTACTGGCAGTCAGCAAGCCGGTACAACTGAAAAAGGCTTACTGTTGAGTAAGCTTTTTTTATCGCTTTAAATCAGGGCGCCCGTAGCTCAGCTGGATAGAGTACCTGGCTACGAACCAGGTGGTCAGAGGTTCGAATCCTCTCGGGCGCACCATTTAAAGCAAAATCAAAAGTTTATGAGCGCCCGTAGCTCAGCTGGATAGAGTACCTGGCTACGAACCAGGTGGTCAGAGGTTCGAATCCTCTCGGGCGCACCATTTTGAAAGCAGTAC
>NZ_JBFODH010000006.1:0-20916 GCF_040908225.1 Aeromonas sp. R5-3
GATTAAGCGATAACTTTAGCTACAACACCAGCACCTACGGTACGGCCACCTTCACGGATGGCGAAACGCAGGCCGTCGTCCATCGCGATCGGCGCAATCAGGGTAACAACCATCTTGATGTTGTCGCCCGGCATTACCATCTCTACGCCTTCCGGCAGTTCGATGGTACCGGTCACGTCGGTAGTACGGAAGTAGAACTGCGGACGGTAGCCTTTGAAGAACGGGGTGTGACGACCACCTTCTTCTTTGGACAGTACGTACACTTCAGATTCGAACTTGGTGTGCGGCTTGATGGTGCCCGGCTTGGCCAGTACCTGACCACGCTCTACGTCTTCACGCTTCACGCCACGCAGCAGCGCGCCAACGTTCTCACCTGCACGACCTTCGTCCAGCAGTTTGCGGAACATTTCAACGCCGGTACAAGTGGTCTTGGTGGTATCTTTGATACCAACGATTTCCACTTCTTCACCAACTTTAACGATACCGCGCTCTACACGACCGGTTACTACGGTACCACGGCCTGCGATGGAGAATACGTCTTCGATCGGCATCAGGAACGGCTGGTCAATTGCGCGCTCCGGCTCCGGAATGTAGGTGTCCAGGTGGCCAGCCAGTTCCAGGATCTTCTCTTCCCACTGAGCTTCGCCTTCCAGCGCTTTCAGTGCGGAACCACGTACTACCGGCAGGTCATCACCCGGGAAGTCGTACTCGGACAGCAGTTCGCGAACTTCCATCTCGACCAGTTCCAGCAGCTCTTCGTCATCTACCATGTCGCACTTGTTCATGAACACGATGATGTACGGAACGCCTACCTGACGACCCAGCAGGATGTGCTCACGAGTCTGCGGCATCGGGCCGTCAGTCGCTGCTACTACCAGGATCGCGCCGTCCATCTGGGCAGCACCGGTGATCATGTTTTTAACGTAGTCGGCGTGACCCGGGCAGTCTACGTGGGCGTAGTGACGGGTAGCGGTGTCGTATTCTACGTGGGAGGTGTTGATGGTGATACCACGCTCACGCTCTTCCGGCGCCTTGTCGATCTGGTCGAAGGCGAAAGCTTTACCACCGAAGTGCTTGGCCAGCACGTTGGTGATGGCGGCGGTCAGGGTGGTTTTACCGTGGTCAACGTGGCCGATGGTACCCACGTTAACGTGCGGTTTATTACGCTCAAATTTTTCTTTAGACATGATCGTCCCTCTAAACTAACGCTGAGTACGCGGTGGCAAGCTAACCACAGAACAGTTTATATGATGGATTTGAATCTGGTGGGGAAGAGAGGCTGGTGCTGACAGGCTGGTTCGATTGCCGAACTCACCCTAGGGTGTGACTCTGCTATCGCCTGAGCCAATCAGCATCTTGGAGCGGGCAGCGGGAATCGAACCCGCATCATCAGCTTGGAAGGCTGAGGTAATAGCCATTATACGATGCCCGCATTTCTCTAACCCAAAGAACTCAAACCGCAGAGAAATATGGTGGAGGGAGAAGGATTCGAACCTTCGAAGGCAGAGCCGTCAGATTTACAGTCTGATCCCTTTGGCCGCTCGGGAACCCCTCCGTTACGTCAATGTCACAACGGTAATTCTGCTTGCACCCGTTGATTTATCGCTTTTGCTGGGCAAATAGACGACAGACATCTAAGCGTCGCGCATTTTATGGTAAGGATTTTGGGGATGCAACCATTGCGCCTTGCAAAATGTGCATTATTGCCAGGAACCAGGCAAAAAAGGACTCACTCTCCGCTCGAAACCGTCGCTTCTCTTGTCGCTCCCGCCCCCCTTGGTGTATGGTCGCCCTGCCCAAGAAACAGTGACGACACCATGACGACAGAGCATAACCCCTATCTGCAATTCACCCGCGAACAATGGGCGTTATTGCGCGACTCGGTCCCTTTGACCCTGACCGAGCACGATCTGCAGACCCTGCGCGGGATCAACGAGAAGGTGTCATTGCAGGAGGTGGAAGAGATCTATCTGCCCCTCTCCCGTCTGCTCAATCTCTACGTCAAGGCCAAGCAGCGCCGCAGCCGGGTGCTGGAACAGTTCCTCGGTCAGTCTCGCGGCAAGGGCACCTACATCATCAGCATCGCCGGCAGTGTGGCAGGCGGCAAGAGCACCACGGCGCGCATCATGCAGGCGCTGCTGGAGCGCTGGCCAGAGCACCCGCGGGTGGAGCTGGTCACCACCGACGGCTTTCTCTACCCCAACAAGGTGCTGGAAGAGCGCGGCCTGATGCGCCGCAAGGGGTTCCCGGAGTCCTACGACATCCGCCATCTGGTGGAGTTTGTCGCCAACATCCGCGCCGGCCACGAGAAAGTCGAGGCCCCCGTTTACTCCCATCTCATCTACGACATCATTCCGGATGAGAAGAAGGTGGTGGAGCAGCCGGACATTCTGATCCTGGAAGGGCTCAATGTGCTGCAAAGCGGCATGGACTACCCGCAGGATCCGCACCGCGTGTTCGTGTCGGACTTCGTCGACTTCTCCATCTATGTGGATGCCGATGCCGAACTGCTGCGCACCTGGTATATCGAGCGTTTCCTCAAGTTCCGCAGCGGCGCCTTCTCGGATCCGGACTCCTACTTCCACCACTACGCCAAGCTGGCCGAGAGCGAGGCGACCAAGATCGCCAGCAACATCTGGCAAGACATCAACTATCTGAATTTGAAAGAGAACATCCTGCCTACCCGGGAGCGGGCCAACCTGATCCTGACCAAGGGCAACGAGCACGCCATCGAGCAGATCAAGCTGCGCAAGTAACGGCGGCAGATCACGCATCAATGAAGAGGGGGCCCGCAGGCCCCCTCTTCATAGGGTGACGGTCAGCGCCGTCATCAGTCGCCCCGGCGCAGGGAGATCTCCCCGCCCAGATAGAACTTGATCCCCTCCTCCGTCTCCAGCCGCAGCGCACCGCGATCATCGATGCCGCGCGCCACGCCGCGGATCTCCTGCTCGCCCATCAGCAGTCGCACCGGCCGGCCGGCGAAATGGTCGAGCCGGTTCCAGTCCGCCACGAAGCTGGCGAGCCCCTCCTGTTCGAAGGTGAGCATGGCCTGCTGCAGGTGATCGATCACCCGGCCGGCCAGCAGATTGCGATCCACCAGTTCCGGCTGGATGTGGCGCAATTCGGACCAGGCCTGATCGATCCGCTCCGCCTCCCGGCTCGGCATCGCCAGGTTGAGGCCGACCCCGATCACCAGGTGGCAGCTGGCGCCGGCACTGCCGCTCATCTCCACCAGGATCCCCGCCAGCTTGCGGCCCTGATAGTAGAGATCGTTGGGCCACTTGAGCTCAACGCCCGGATAACCGAGGGACTCCAGCGCCTGCACCACGGCCACCCCGACCGCCAGACTCAGCCCCATGGCCGCCGCCATGCCCTGCTCCAGCCGCCAGTACATGCTCAATATCAGCTGGCAGCCGAAGGGGGAAACCCAGGGCTTGCCGCGCCGGCCACGCCCGGCGGTCTGGCACTCGGCCAGGCAGCTCTCGCCCGACTGCAGCTGGTTGACCCGCTCCAGCAGGTACTGGTTGGTGGAGTCGATGACCGGGAAGCAGTGCACCGGTGCCATGGGCGCCAGCGCCTGCAGCTTTGTCTCGTCATAGAGCGCCATCGGCACCGCCAGCCGGTACCCCTTGCCGGTCAGGCTGAAGAGATCCAGCCCCAGCGCCTTGAGCGCCGCCATGTGCTTGCTGACCGCCGCCCGACTGATGCCGAGCTGCTCGCCAAGCTGCTCACCGGAGTGGAACTGCCCGTCGCTGAGCAGGGAGATCAGAGTTTGCCGGATGGGAGTCAGGGTCATGCCAGTACCTCGTCGAGCCAAGTTTCACCACGGCGGCCCATGAAGCGCACCTCGTGCTCCAGCACCACGCCGAATTTCTGCTCCACGCTGTCACGCACGTGAGCCGCCAGCGCGATCAGCTCCATGGCGCTGGCGCCGCCCAGATTGACCAGCACCAGCGCCTGCTCCTGATGGACGGCGGCACGGCCGATGGCAAAGCCCTTGAGGCCGCACTGGTCGATAAGCCAGCCCGCGGCCAGCTTGGCCAGCCCTTCACCCGACGGATAGAGCGGCATCTGGGGATATTTCAGCTTGAGCGATGCCGCCAGCGCGGCAGGCACCACCGGATTCTTGAAGAAACTGCCCGCATTGCCGAGCACGGCCGGATCCGGCAGCTTGGCCATGCGGGTGGCGCAGACGGTGTCGAAGATGGCCTGTGCCGAGGGCTGTTCGCCCAGTGCGGCCAGCGGACCATAGCCCTGGCTTGGCTGCCAGGCCTTGGCCAGTCGCAAACCGACCGCAGTGATGAAGTGGCTGTCCTGATAGTCGTGCTTGAAGATGCTGTCGCGATAGCCGAAGCGGCAATCGGCCGCGGCGATGCGCTCCATCTCGCCGCTCTGCCAGTTGAACGCCTCGACGTAGGCACAGACGCTGGCCAGCTCGACTCCGTAGGCGCCGATGTTCTGCACCGGCGCCGCCCCGACCGTGCCGGGGATGAACGCCAGGTTTTCGAGACCGTACCAGCCCTGCTGCAGGGTGTGGCACACCAGCTCGTGCCAGTTCTCGCCGGCGGCCACGTGCAGCAGCCAGTACTCCCCCTCGTCCTGCAGCGCTATCCCCTTGAGCCGGTTGAGCACCACCACCCCGGCGAAGTCATCGCAAAACAGCACGTTGCTGCCACCGCCCAGCACCAGCCGCGGCAAGCCGGCCAGCTCGGCGTTGGCAACCAGCTGCGGCAGGTCGTCGGTTTGCTCCACTTCGGCCAGCCAGTGGCAGTGGGCATCGAGGGCGAGGGTGTTGAGCGTCAACAGGGAGGCGTGCGGGGTGAGTTTCATCTGCGTGTTCCGACAATGGCAAGCGGGCAGTCTACCTTATATTGCCGCCGGACGAAAAATCCCGCCCTCTTTTCGGACTCATATAGCTGGAGTAGAGTATCCCGCTCCGACTCTTGAGGAAGTACTCATGAACAACCAATTTGCCGTCATCGGCCTGGGGCTGTTTGGCAGCGCGCTGTGTGAAGAGCTGCAGCGCCAGGATGCCGAGGTGCTGGCGATTGACATCGACGAGAGCAAGACCCGCCAGATCGCCACCCTCTGCAACCACGTCATCGTGGCCGACGCCACCGACGAGGCTACCGTCGCCGAGCTGGGCCTGGCCGACTTCGACATCGTCTTCGTCGCCATCGGTGACAACCTCGAGACCAGCATACTCACCACCCTCGTTCTCAAGGAGGCGGGGGTGAAGAAGGTCTGGGTCAAGGCGCGCGACAAGTTCCACGCCAAGATCCTGCAGAAGGTGGGTGCCGACAAGGTGATCAATCCGGAGTGGGACATGGGTCGCCGGGTCGCCCAGAGCATGCTGGATAACCGGCTGTTCGACTATCTGGAGCTGGGTCACGATATGGTGCTGACCGAGTTCGTCATCGGCCTGCAGTTGAACGGTCGGGCCCTCAGCGACTTCCATCTGCTGCAGCAGAGTGAATTCCAGCTGCTCGCCATCAAGCGTGGCGAAACCCTGCACAACGTGCTGACCGGCAAGATGGAGCTGCAGCTGGGTGACATCCTGATCCTGGCCGGCAACAAGCACGCCATCGACCACTGGCTGGAAACCCTATGACCCGCTGGCGCAGCAGCTACGCCTTTGCCCTGCAGCGGGAAGATGAGTCGCGCTGGAGTGAAGCCAAGCTGATCCTCGGCAGTTTTCTGGTCATCCTGCTGATCGGCACCCTGTTTCTGGTGCAGCCCTCCAGCCACAACGGCCAGGTGAGCTTCATCAATGCCCTGTTCACCGCCACCTCGGCCATCAGCGTGACCGGGCTCGGGGTGGTGGACACCGGTACCGCCTTCACCCTGCAGGGACAGATCTTCCTGCTGATGCTGATGGAGATTGGCGGCCTGGGCCAGATGACCATGACCCTGCTGCTCATCGCCATGTTCAGCAAACGGGTCGGCCTGCGCCAGCAGGTGCTGGCCAAGGAGGCGCTGGGCCAGGAGGGCTCGGTCAACATCATCCAGCTGGTGAAGCGCATCGTGCTGTTCGCCTTCATCGCCCAGCTCATCGGCACCGCCCTGATGGCCATTCGCTGGGTGCCCGAGATGGGGTGGGAGCGCGGCCTCTACGTCAGCTTTTTCCACGCAGTATCGGCCTTCAACAACGCCGGCTTCTCGCTGTTTGCCAACAATCTCATGGACTACCGGAACGACCCCGTCATCAGCCTGACCATCGCCGGTCTGCTGATCCTCGGCGGGATCGGCTTTACCGTCATCGTCGATCTGGTGCGCAACCGCCGCTGGCGCAAGCTCAAGCTGCACAGCAAGCTGATGCTGATCATGACCCCGGGCCTGCTGCTGCTGGGAACCCTGATGTTCTGGCTGCTGGAGCACAACAACCCTGGCACCCTCGGCAAGGTCTCCTTCGGCGGCCAGTGGCTGGCGGCCTTCTTCCAGTCCGCCAGCGCCCGTACCGCAGGTTTCAACACCATCGACATCGGCCTGATGACCCCGGCCGCCCTGCTGTTCCTGATGATGCTGATGTTCATCGGGGCGGGTGCCACCTCCACCGGTGGCGGTATCAAGGTGACCACCTTCGCGGTGGTGCTGCTGGCGACCAAGGCGTTTCTGACCAAGCGCCCCCACGTCACCGCCTTTGGCCGCACCCTCTCGTCCCAGATAGTGACCCGATCGCTGGCCATCATCATGGTCAGCACCATGGTGCTGATGCTGGCCATGTTCCTGCTGATGCTCACCGAGCAGTTGCCCTTCGACAAGATCATGTTCGAGACCATCTCGGCGTTTGCCACCGTGGGGCTCTCCACCGGCATCACCGCCACCCTGAGCGAGCCTGGCAAGCTCATCCTGGTGCTGGTGATGATCTGCGGTCGTCTCGGCCCGCTCACTCTGGCCTTCATGCTGGCTCGCCCGGTCGAAACCCGCATCAAGTACCCGGAAGAGACCGTCTACACCGGCTGATGACACCGGGGCCCGTCGCGGCCCCGGTCACTCGCGCTGCCGCGCCTTGAGCCAGCGCCCCGGGCTCATGCCAAACTCCCGCTCGAACGCTCGCCCGAAGGCGGTGCCCCCGCTGTAACCCGCCCCCAACGCCACCTGGGTAATGGACTCCCCCGCCAGCAGTTGCTGACTGGCCAGCACCATCCGCCAGCGCGTCAGATAGTCCAGCGGCGTCTGCCCGGTCAGCGCCTGAAAATGAGCGGCGAAGCGGGCGCGCGACATGCCCGCCTCCCGCGCCAGGGTCGCCACCGTCCAGGGCTCGTCCCCGCGCTGATGCATGACCGCAATGGCCCGTGCCAGTCGCGGGTCGGAGAGACCGGCCAACATCCCCTGCCGGCAGAGCCCCTGTTCCACCAGATGGCGCAGCAAGAGGATCAGCAGCACTTCCAGCAGACGGGAGAGGATCGGCGGCTGACCGTATCGCTCGGCGAAGGCCTCCTCGAACAGCAGGGTCAGTACCGGCGCAATGGCCGGGATCGTCTGCAGCGGCAGCACCAAGGTATCCGGCAACGCCAGCTGCAGTGGTGAGTCTCCTGCCGGCCCGAACGACACGCTGGCACACACCAGGTCGCAGCCCGCCAGCTGGCGGGGTTCGAGCCTGTGAGCCTGCCCCCTGGCGTAGAGGATCAGGGTCGGCTCGATCAGCAACAGGGGTTCACCCCCCTCTTCGCGCAGCAGCAGTTCGCCACGGCGCAACAGGTGCAGATGGCCGCCGGCGGGATAGTCGCTGCTGTGAGAGTGCTGACACAGGTTGCCGGCGAAAAAGAGACTGGCCTGGGGAGCGGCATGGGCCAGCAGTATCGAGAGTGGATCCATATTTGAGACGCCTGGTAGTCAATGATGGACTCTGGGTGATAAACCGTACCATTAAAACCGGCATAGTGTCTCCCGTACCCAACCCAAACAGGAGCACATCATGAGTCGCATTCACGCCGTCGTGCAGCCCAAACCGGCAGCCGCCCCCACCTTCGCCGCTCTTAAAAGCAGCCTGGGCATGGTCCCCAACCTCTACGCAACCCTGGCCCACTCACCGGCCCTGCTCAACGGTCTGCTCGGCTTTGCCGACGCGCTGGGCAAGGGGCGGCTCAGCGCCCGCCAGCGGGAGCTGCTGGCACTGGCCATCGGTCAGGCCAACGCCTGCCAGTACTGCCTGTCGGCCCACACCCTGCTGGCAGGCCGGGCCGGTTTCGATGACGGCGCCATCCGGGCTGCCCGTCTCGCTCAGGCGACGGATCCGCTCGATCACGCCCTGTTGCAGCTAGCGGTCGCCCTGGTCACCCAGCGCGGCGTCATCAGCGATGCGCAACTGGCCGCCGCCCGGGCGGCGGGCGTGGATGATGAGCTGATGATGGAGGTGCTGGGGCAGGTGGTCATCAATACCCTGACCAACTACGGCAATCATCTGGCGGAAACCGACATCGACTTTCCGCCCGTCACGCTCACCCCATGACAGAGGAGCAATAATGGAACGTCATGACCGAGGTTTTCTGATCGCCCTCACGGGGGTGGTACTGACCCTGCTCTGGATCGGCGTGTTCAAGTTCACGCCGACCGAGGCGGCGGCCATCCGGCCGCTGGTGGCAAGCCACCCGCTGATGAGCTGGCTCTATGCCGTGCTCTCGGAGCAGGCCGTCTCCAATCTGATCGGGCTGGTCGAGATCCTGATCGCCGGCGGCCTGATTGCCGGCCTGTGGCGGCCACGTCTGGGCTACTGGAGCAGCCTGGGGGCCATCCTGACCTTCCTCGTGACCCTCAGCTTTCTGCTGACCCTGCCGGGCGTCTGGAAGCTGGTCGACGGGGTGCCGGTCACCGAGTTCTTCATTTTCAAGGATCTGGTGCTGCTCGGCGTTGCCTGGCACTACCTGAATTTGAGTCGCGCCAGACTGGCCGACGCCTGACGACAATGCCTTTTTGCGCCCCGGAAGGGGCGTTTTTTTATCAGGCGGCCCTGGCTGGCCGCTTGCTCCCCCGCTTGGCAGTCCCGCTCGAGCCACCAGCCGCCGTGCTGCGCTTGCGTTTGGTGAAGCGACGCTTGTCGGCCCCGGGCGCCGCCTTGGGCAAGGCGCTGAAGCTGGCCCCCGAATCCTGTCTGGCGCCGTCGATCAAACCGTTCAGCTGCTCGGTGAGCGGCCCCATGAACTGCTGATAGCTCGCCTGTCGCTCGGCAATCCGGCCGAGGTGCTGCTCCCACAGCGCCGTCATGTCCGGGGTGGTGGCCGTGGCCGGCAGGGCCTGGATCAATGCTCGCCCGGTCGGGGTCGCCTTGATGCTCTTGCCCTGGCGCACCAGAAAGCGGCGCTTGAACAGCAGGTCGATGATGCCGGCCCGGGTCGCCTCGGTGCCGAGGCCGTCGGTTTCGCGCAGGGTCTTGCGGATCTCGGGATCCTGCACGTAGCGGGCGATGCCGGTCATGGCGGCCAGCAGGGTGGCATCAGTGAACGACTTGGGGGGCTGGGTCATCTTCTCCAGCAGCTCCCCCCGCTCGCACAGCAGCTGTTCGCCCTGACGCAGGGCAGGCAGGGTTCCCACCTCCTCCTCGTCATCTTCCTCCACCCCGAGCAACGCCTTCCAGCCCGCCTTGAGGATCCGCCGCGCCTTGGCCTGAAACTGCCCGCCGGAGATGCGCAGCAGCACCTTGCTGTCGTTGTACTCGAACGGCGGGTAGAACTGCAGCAGATACTGGCGAGCAATCAGGCCATACAGCCTGGCTTCATCGCCGCTCAGGCCCCCCTCGTTGCCATGCTTCTCGGTGGGGATGATGGCGTGGTGGGCATCCACCTTGCTGTCGTTCCACGCCTTGCTGCGGATCTTGCCGTCCGCCTCGCTCACCGCCCTGGCCAGCGCCGGCGCCGTGCTGGCGATGGCCTCCCGCACCTGGCCGGCCCGATTGAAGTGCTCGCTCGGCAGATGGCGGCTGTCGGATCTGGGGTAGGTGATGAGCTTGTGCCGTTCATAGAGGCTCTGGCAGATGTCCAGCACCCGCTTGGCGTCCATGCCGAACCGCTTGGCGGCATCGATCTGCAGGCTGGAGAGGTTGTAGGGCAGCGGCGCCGCCTGCTTGCGGGCCTGCTCCTCCACCTCTTCCACCAGTGCGGGTTGACCCTGGATCCGCTCCACCACCTTGGCGGCCAGCGCCCGGTTGAGCACCCGCCCCTCCTCGTCCTGCCAGGGCAGACAGGCCTCGGAGGGCAGCCACTTGGCGCTGAAGCGTTCGTTGCCCTCGGTCTGTAGATGGGCCAGCACCTCGAAGAAGGGTTTGGGCACGAAGGCCTCGATCTCGAGATCCCGCCGCACCACCAGCCCCAGCAGCGGTGTCTGTACCCGGCCGACCGAGAGAAGCTCGCTGCAACCCCCCTTGCGACCAAGCAGGGTATAGGCGCGGGTCATGTTGATGCCGTAGAGCCAGTCGGCCCGGCTGCGGGCCAGCGCCGACACCGCCAGCGGCACGAATTCCTTGTTGTCTCTGAGCTTGTCGAGGGCGCGGCGCACCGCCGGCGGGTTGAGATCGCTGATGAGGCAGCGCAGCACCGGCCGGGTTTTGCCATAGCCGAGAAAATCGATCACCTCGTCCACCAGCAGTTGCCCCTCCCGATCCGGGTCACCGGCGTTGACCACGCAGTCGGCCTGCTTGAGCAGGCGCTTGATGACGGTGAGCTGGGTCTTGGTCTTCGGCTTGGCCACCAGCTGCCACTGGCTCGGGATGATGGGAAGGGATTCCATGCGCCACTGCTTGTAAGCGGCATCGTAGGCATCGGGCTCGGCCTGTTCCAGCAGGTGGCCGATGCACCAGGTCACCACATCCCCCTGCGCGGTTTCGATGAAGCCCTCCCCCTTCTTGTGGGGCTTGGGCAGCACGTCGGCAATGGCGCGCCCCAGACTGGGCTTCTCGGCGATGAAGAGTCGCATGGCAAATACCTGAACACTGTATATGCGAACAGTATATACCGGGCCCAGGGCAAAGCCCAAGCCCCTGCCAGGCGCGAGACGACAGGCTACTGCACAGGCAAGAGAAGGGAGCAGGGAGTCATGGCCCAACGATAAAAAGTGGAGAGAAAGTGGCGCAGCGGCATCAATTACGCCTCAAACGAGGAGCAAAAAGACGGTAAAATCGCAGGATGTTAAATTAAATTCAGTTAAATGATAAATAACAAAATAATAATTGCATTTAAAATAACAATACAAAATATAAATCATGATAGAGGTCAATCAACTACCTCTCCATGGATACTACTATATTGGTAATATTTGAACGTAGGAAAACGCCGTCATGCTTGGAAAACTGTTGAGAAAAACCTGGTTCTGGCTACTGCTGCTCGGGGCCCTGCTGGGCGTGGCAGCGCTGGGGGTCACGGTGACCGTCATGCACAAGACCAGTTCCACCGAGTTCTGCGTCTCCTGCCACTCCATGCAGACCCCGCTGGCCGAGTATCAGGGCAGCGTCCACTTCCAAAACGTGAAGGGCATCCGCGCCGAGTGCGCCGACTGCCACATTCCGGGTGATCCCACCTCCTATCTGTGGACCAAGATCCGCGCCGTGAAGGACATCTATCACGAGGCGATCGGCACCCTCGACACGCCGGAGAAATACGAGGCCCACAAGCTGCGCATGGCGCAGTCGGTGTGGGACGAGCTGAAGGCCAACGACTCCGCCACCTGCCGCAGCTGCCACAGCTACGCGGCCATGGACATCCTGGCTCAGCGCCCCAACGCCCGCGCCGAGCACCCGGTCGCCATCAAGGAGGGCCAGACCTGCATCGACTGCCACCGCGGCGTCGCCCACATCATGCCCGACATGAGCGGCCTGGCCGCCGCCGGTGCCAGCGAGCTGGCGCAAGCCGCCGCCCAGACCCCGGCCAACGTCACCACCCGCTATGCCATCGCCACCACCCCGCTCTATCTGGATGCCGGCGCCAAAACCGACGAAGGCACCCTGATGCCCTCCACTCAGGTGGAAGTGCTGGCCAACGACAACGGCCGCGCCCAGGTGCGCATCGACGGCTGGCAGCAGGACGGGGTGAGCGAGGTGTTCTACGCCGCTCCCGGCAAGCGCATCCTGAGCACCCTGCTCGGCGACAAGGCCAAGGCACAGCTCACCACCGGCAAGAGCGAAACCGACAGCGCCACCAACCTCACCTGGCATCAGGTCAGCCTGACCGCCTGGGTGGATCAGAGCCAGCTCATCGGCGATCAGGGCAAGCTGTGGCAGTACGCCTCCACCCTGATGTCCAACAACTGTACCGGCTGCCACGGCCTCACCGCACTGGATCATTTCAACGCCAACCAGTGGATCGGCGTCATCAAGGGGATGGAATCACGCACCTCCCTGACCCCGGAACAGGCACGCATGTTGACCCAATACGTCCAGAAACATGCCAGTGACATGAACGCGGCGCACTAAGGCTGGCACAGAGGAAATCGTCATGACTTTTTTTACCGATAAGCAAACCAATCTCTCCCGCCGCAACCTGCTCAAGGGGCTCGGCGCCTGCGCCGCCCTGCCGCTGCTGGCCGGTGTCTTCCCGAAGAGTGCGCTGGCCCAGGCCATCAGCACGGCGCTTGAACAGTTCCCGACCCTGGTGCCCGCCCAAAAAGGCATCCTGACCGGTGCCCACTGGGGGGCTTTCGAGGCCATCGTCGAAGAGGGCCGCATGGTACGGGTCCAGCCGGTGGCCGATGATCCGGCCCCCAACGATCTCATCGACATGGCGCCGTTCCAGGTCCACGCCAAGAACCGCATCAAGTACCCCATGGTGCGCAAGAGCTGGCTGGAGCAAGGCCCGGGGGCCAAACCCGAACTGCGCGGCGCCGACGAGTGGGTGCGAGTGAGCTGGGAGAAGGCCATCGCCCTGGTGGCCGGCGAAATCAGCCGGGTGCAGAGCGACTTCGGCCCGCAGGCGATCCACGCCGGTTCCTACGGCTGGAAGAGCGTCGGCATGTTCCACAACAGCCGCACCCTGCTGCACCGCCTGATGAACCTGGCGGGCGGCTTCACCGGCTATGCCGGCGACTACTCCGCCGGCGCCGCCCAGGTGATCATGTCCCACGTGATGGGTTCCATCGAGGTGTATGAGCAGCAGACCGCCTGGCCCAACGTCATCGAGCACGCCGAACTGGTGGTGCTGTGGGGGGTCAACGCCCAGGTCACCCTGAAGAACAGCTGGAACATGCCGGATCACGAAGGTCAGGCCGGCTTCAAGGCGCTGAAAGATAAAGGCACCCGCATCATCAGCATCGACCCTGTCTACAACGAAACCGCCAAGCTGGCGGGGGCCGAGTGGATTGCACCGAATGCCTACACAGACGTGGCCATGATGCTGGGGGTGGCTCACACCCTCTACAGCGAGCAGAAGCACGATCAGGCCTTCCTCGACCGCTACACCACCGGCTTCGACAAGTTCCTCACCTATCTGCTCGGCAAGGAAGACGGCCAGCCGAAGAGCGCCGAGTGGGCAAGCACCATCTGCGGCGTCGACGCCAAGGTGATCCGCCAACTGGCCCTCGACATGGCGTCCAAGCGCACCATGATCATGGCGGGCTGGGGCATGCAGCGGCAGCAGCACGGCGAACAGCCCAACTGGATGCTGGTCACCCTGGCCGCCATGCTGGGCCAGATCGGCCTGCCGGGCGGCGGTTACGGCTTCAGCTACCACTACTCTTCCGGTGGCAGCCCCACCGCCAAGGGCGGCATCCTGGCGGGCATCTCCGCCGGCAATGCGCCGAAGAACGGGCCGGCGCCGATCCCGGTGGCCCGCATCGCCGACTGCCTCGCCAACCCCGGCAAGACCATCGACTTCAACGGCCGCAAGGTGACCTACCCGGACATCAAGCTGGTTTACGTGGCGGGCGGCAACCCCTTCCACCACCACCAGGACACCAACAACCTGGTCAAGGCCTGGCGCAAGCCGCAGACCGTGATCGTGCACGAGCCTTACTGGACCGCCACCGCCAAGCACGCCGACATCGTCCTGCCGGCCACCACCAGCTACGAGCGCAACGATCTGGAGATGGGCGGCGACTACTCCCAGCGCTACGTCTTCCCGATGCACCAGTGCGTGCCGCCCCAGTTCGAGGCGCGCAACGACTTCGACATCTTCCGTGACGTGGCCGCCAAGCTGGGCCTGCAGGAGCAGTACACCGAAGGCAAGGACGAGATGCTGTGGCTCAAGCAGATGTACGACGGCATGGCCGCCCAGGCCCGCGGCGCCCGGGTGGCGCTGCCGCCGTTCAACATGTTCTGGGAGTCCAACAACTACATCCGCTTCCCGGTGCCCGAGGCGAACCGCCAGTGGATCCGTCACGCCGATTTTCGCGAGAACCCGCTGCTCAACCCGCTCGGTACCCCGTCCGGCAAGATCGAGATCTTCTCCAGCACGGTGGCCGGCATGGGTTATGCCGACTGCGCTGGCCATCCCAAGTGGTATGAGCCCAAGGAGTGGATCAAGAGCAAGGAGGCGACCCGCTATCCGCTGTCGCTCAACACCTCCCACCCAACCCAGCGGCTGCACTCCCAGCTCGACAACACCCCGCTGCGGGACAAGTTCGCCATCGCCGATCGCGAGGCGATCCTGATCCACCCGGACGACGCCAAGGCACGCGGCATCCAGGATGGCGATCTGGTGCGGGCCTTCAACGACCGCGGCCAGATCCTGGTGGGGGCCCTGCTCTCGACCGATATCCGTCCGGGGGTGGTGCGGGTGTGCGAAGGGGCCTGGTTCGATCCGGCCAAACCGGGCGAGGCGGGGAGCCTGTGCAAGAACGGCAACGTCAACTGCCTCACCTTCGACGAGGGCACCTCCAGCCTGGCGCAGGGCAACTGCGGTCACATGGCCCAGCTGCAGATCGAGAAGTACCAGGGCCCGGCCCCGGTCAACACCGCCCACGCGGTGCCGGCCAACGCCTGAGCAGACGAGTAAGCAACAAAAACGGCGCCATCAAGGCGCCGTTTTCTTATCTAGGTTTGTGGTGTGACTCGGAAGCCACCCTCAACCATCTACTCTTGTGCACACTCCACCCGCTTTGCAGCCAGAGCGCGGACAAGGGCTCTGAATCAGAAGTCACCCTCAACCATGTACTCTTCCGCACACTCCACCAGCTGAGGCCAGAGTTCTTCCGGCACCCAGGCATCCGGGTCATCTTCATCCCCGTCGTACTGGCTCCAGAAGTAGCGGCGCAGGCCGGAGGCGAAGTCATCGCTCAGCTCGGCCAGCTCGGAGAGCGGCCCCAGCCAGGCGATGCGGCGCAGGCCGGAGGCGAGATCGTTGATGGCGTCCATCAGGCCGCGATCGTCGAAGCTCTGCTCCACCAGCAGGGTGAAGCGCTCGCGCGCCCGCTCGGTCTGATCCTCATCCAGCTCGCCCACGTCGGCCAGCAGGTCGACGAAATCTTCCAGCAAGAAGGCAATCAGGCTGTCGCGATCCTCAAACCACTGGATCTGGGCCCCCTTGGTGCCCAGCACGGAGGCATCGAACGAATCGTCGAGGTGACACAGTGCCCATGGATCATCGGTCATGGTTCTCTTCCTCAGGCTAAAACAGGTGCCATATCTTATGCCTAGCTCTCCACTCTTGCCACCTTGGGCAGCGAGAGGGAAGCCGCCAGCCCGCCCAGTTCGGCACGCCCCATGATGAGGCTGCCGCGGTAGGCTTCCGCCAGATCGGAGACGATGTTGAGACCCAGCCCCGAACCCGGCACTTTCTCGTCGAGCCGCACCCCGCGCAGCACCGCCTTGGCGATCTGATCCTCGCTCATGCCTGGACCATCATCCTCGATGCGCAGGGTGATCCAGCCCCCCAGCTCGGCGCTGGAGATGCGCAGCCGGCCGGCCGACCACTTGAAGGCGTTCTCCAGCAGGTTGCCCACCATCTCGTCGAAGTCCTGCTCCTCCACCCCGACCGCCAGGGTGGCCGGCACCTGCAGGTCCACTTCCCGGCCCGGATAGAGGCGGGAGAAGGCGCGGCAGATGTACTCCACCCGCGCCCGCACCGGGGTCGACACCCCGAGGATCTTGGCGGCGCCGGTCACCCGCGCCTTGCCGAGGTGGTAGTCGATGTGGCGCTGGATCTGATCGAGCTGCTCGCCGAGGGCGGCCTGATCCTCCGGCGGCAGCTGGGACACCTGGTTGCGCATGATGCTGAGCGGCGTCTTGAGGGCGTGGGCCAGGTTGCCGGTGTGGGAGCGGGCCCGCTGCAACAGCTCGCCGTAGTGGTGCAGCAGCCGGTTGATGTCTTCCACCAGCGGCTGGATCTCCAGCGGATAGCGCAGCCGGAACCCCTCCTGATGGCCCTGATGAACCCGGCTCAGCTCGCGCCGCAACAGGTGCAGCGGCCGCAGGCCGTAGACGATCTGGAACATGAAGCCGAGCACCAGCCCGGTCGCGGCAAAGCCGAGGCCGAGGAACAGGCTGATGCGGGTCTTCTTCAGGGTCTGGGTCAGGGCGCTGCTGTCCTTGGCCATCACCAGGGTGAACACCCGATCCGAACCGGGCAGCAGCACGGTACGGGTCATGATCAGCAGCGGCTCCTTGTTGGGCCCCTTGCCGACGAAAAGATCCGGATCACCGAAGGCCGACTTCAGGCCGTGCACGTCGAGGTGCACATCCCACAGGGAGCGGGAGCGGCTGACCACGCTCTCCCCCAGCTCCAGCTGCCAGTAGTAACCCGAGTAGGGCTGGCGAAAGCGGGGGTCGGCCATGGGTTCGGTGACCACCGGCAGGCCATCCGGCTGGATCTCGAGGCGGGAGAGCAGATCGTAGAGCTGCAGGCGCAGGCCGTCGGCCTCCGCCTCCTGCCAGTAGTTGCGCATCATGGTCTGCAGACTGAAGCCGGTGGCGAACAGGAACAGGCCGCACCAGACCATGGCGATGACCACCAGCCGCCCCCGCAGGGTACGCACCAGCCTCATTCAGCCGCTCCGCTGCAAAAGGGCATCAAGATCAGGCTCATTCGTTGATCCGGTAGCCGAGGCCGCGCACCGTCTCGATCAGATCGGCGTGGGTCTTCTTGCGGATCCGGCCGATGAACACCTCCACCGTATTGGAGTCGCGGTCGAAATCCTGGGCGTAGATGTGGTCGATCAGCTCGCTGCGCGACACCACCTTGCCCCTGTGCTGCATCAAATAGCCGAGCACCCGGAACTCGTGGGCGGTGAGCTTGATGGGGGTGCCTTCGTACCACACCTGAGAGGCCGCCATGTCGAGCCGCACCCCGCCGATCTCCAGGATCGAGCTGGCGTTGCCCGCCGCCCGCCGCACCAGGGCATGGACCCGGGCCACCAGCTCGGCCACCTGGAACGGCTTGGTGAGGTAGTCGTCGGCCCCGGCATTGAGCCCCTCGATCTTCTCGTGCAGCTGGCCACGAGCGGTCAGCACCAGTACCGGGGTGTCGATCCCCTTGCTGCGCCACTCTTTCAGCACGCTCAGGCCGTCGCGGCCCGGCAGACCGAGATCCAGAATGATGGCGTCGTAGGGTTCGGTCTCGCCGAGAAAGCCGGCCTCGTTGCCGTCGTGGCAGAGGTCGGTCACGAAACCGGACAGGCGCAGCTGTTCCGCCAGCTGGCCAGCCAGGGTCTTCTCATCTTCAACTATCAGAATTCGCATAAATGGGTATCCAAAGCAGGGTTGTGCCGGAACCGGCAGCGGTTGGGGAGACGAACCGGACGGTGGGTTCGCGGGCTCACGCCGTTACTCCTCTTCCGGGGGCGGACGCGGTTCGA
Source organism: Aeromonas sp. R5-3 (assembly GCF_040908225.1). Taxonomy (NCBI): domain Bacteria; kingdom Pseudomonadati; phylum Pseudomonadota; class Gammaproteobacteria; order Aeromonadales; family Aeromonadaceae; genus Aeromonas; species Aeromonas sp. R5-3. The sequence goes on from NZ_JBFODH010000006.1 coordinate 17,713, forward strand.
ACAGCCGCTCCAGATGGTGACCCTTGAGCCACACCATCTCCAGGTTGTCGGCCCGATAGCCCACCTTGATGACGCTGTTCTCGCTGTCGATCAGCTTGAGTTCGTACAGCCAGATGCCGTCCTCCTCCCCCAGATCGACCCGCAGCACCCGTACCGGCAGGCGAGAAGCCACCTCCATCACCTCATGAAAGGGGCGCACCCGTCCCTCGCTGACCGCCTGCTGCAGCAAGGCCTCGTTCGGCGTGGCCGCCTGTGCCAGTGCCGGCAGCAGCAACCCAAGCAGAGACAGGGCTCTATTCATGGATGATTCATCTCCCAAAACCTAACATAATGCCGTTTATAGTCTGCCAGCCATGAATCCGGAATGAATATGATCCGACGCAGTTTCCTGCTGATCCTTTGCCTCTTTTCCACCCTCGGCTGGGCGGCCGAAAGCCGTCTCGACATGGCCGGGCTGGTCAAGCTGCTGGTGGCCCAAGGGTATCACGACATTCGGGAAGTGGAGCTGGAAGGGGACAAATTCGAGGTGGAAACCCTGGATGCCCAGGGGCAGCGGGTACGACTCCAGGTCGACGCCCATACCGGTGACATCAAAAAAGAGGCCGACTAGGCCTCTTTTGCTATGGGCGCGCCGGTGCGGCCTGTCTTTGCGTCTCTTTCAGCTTCTGCTGTCGGTACTGGCGCCAGGGGCGCAGCAGCTTGTCGCGGCGCGGCACCAGCAGGGCACAGGCCAGCAACAGGTAGATGAGCGGCTCCTGCCAGCCGCTCTTGAGCGACCACCAGTAGTGCACCGGCACCAGCAGGGCCACCGCATAGATCCAGTTGTGCAGCTTCTGCCAGGCCGGCCCCATGCGCCGCAGCAGGGCCGGGATCGAGGTGAGGCTGAGCGCCAGCAGCAACAGCAGCGCCACCATCCCCACCACTATGTAGCTGCGCTTGACCAGCTCGCCGCCAATCAGCCGCCAGTCGAACTGCAGATCCAGTCCCAGCCAGACCATGAAGTGCAGACCGGCCCAGGCTGCGCACCAGAGCCCGAGCGGGCGGCGCAGCTTGATGAGCTGCCCCTGCCGCCAGCGTTTGGCCAGCGGCGACACCAGCAGGGTGAGCAACAGCAGATTGAGCGCCCCCTTGCCCAGATAGTGGGTCAGCCCCTGTACCGGATCCCCTCCCAGCAGACCGCCGGGCACGGCCACCAGCAGCCAGAGCAGAAACCCCAGCGAGGCGAGGTGTACCAGCGCCCGCAGCAAGGTGATGTGACGCGCCGTCAGTCGCAGAGTCATGGTGTCAGCTCCTCTCGTCTCAATACCACTTGCGCAGGTCCATGCCCTGATAGAGGGACGCCACCTCATCGGCATAGCCATTGAACATCAGGGTCGGCTGGCGCTTGGCGCCGAAGATGCCCCCCTCGCCGATGAAGCGCTCGCTGGCCTGGCTCCAGCGCGGGTGATCCACCGCTGGATTGACGTTGGCGTAGAAGCCGTATTCGTTGGGGGCCAGCAGGTTCCAGGTAGTGGGCGGCATCTCCTCCACCAGCCGGATGGAGACGATGCTCTTGATACTCTTGAAGCCGTACTTCCATGGCACCACCAGCCGGATCGGCGCCCCGTTCTGGGCCGGCAGCGCCTTGCCGTAGAGCCCCATCGCCAGGAAGGAGAGCGGATGCATCGCCTCGTCGATGCACAGCCCCTCGACATAGGGGTAATCGATGCCACCGCCGAGGGAACGCGAGGCCTGTCCGGGCAGCTGCTCCGGATCATAGAGGGTTTCGAACGCCACAAACCTGGCGCGGCTGGTGGGCTCGGCCCGGCGAATGAGGTCCGCCAGCGCGATGCCGCTCCAGGGCAGCACCATGGACCAGGCCTCCACGCAGCGCAGCCGGTAGATACGCTCCTCGAGCGTGCTCTTGTTGATGAGATCCCACACGTCCAGGGTAAACGGCTTGGCCACCTCCCCCTCTACCTTCAGGGTCCAGGGCTCGGGTTTGAGGTAGTGGCCATTGCGGGCCGGATCCCCCTTGTCGGTGCCCAGCTCGTAGAAGTTGTTGTGGGTGGTGGCCTTCTCCTCCGGCGTGAGGATCAGCCCCTCCGGCCGGGCGGCGGCGTGGATGTTGAGCGCCCGGGTGGCGACCGGTGCCGGCTTGTCGCCAGAGAAGAGATCGAGCACCCCGGCCTGGGTCGGCAACGCCAGGGTGGCGGCGCCGAGCCCCAGCCCTTTCAGGAGCAGGCGACGATCCTGATAGACGGCTTCCGGCGTGACGTCCTGTTCGGTGAGGTGATGGGCAGAGCGGCGCTTGAGCAACATGGAAAAACTCCCGGGGCGATGAGGGTAACAATCATAAGACCCGCCCCGGCCGAGTTTTATTTCACGGAAAATTACATGAACTGATAGAGGGGCAGTGCCTTGGCCATGGTTCCGACCAGAAACAGCACTACGAACACCAGCAGGGGAACGATCACATTTGGCACCATCAGACTCACTCCATGAGCAGGACAGGGCCTCTAACTATGGTGCAGACACGACCGCCTCACCATGAATTTTTTTCGCGAGCGCAAGCGTATTCCTGAGTTGAAATGAGTGATGCAGATCACACACAATTCCGCCCCTGCTTGCCGCCCCCCCTGCGCGGGGTAGGCTCCCCTTTTTCCGGATTTCACTACTGAAGAGTCACGCCATGAGCCCATTGATCGCCATCGCCATCACGACCGGGATCCTCTCCGCCGTCTGGGGCTGGGTCGCCGTCACCCTCGGCCTCATCTCCTGGGTCGGCTTCCTCGGCTGCACCAGTTATTTTGCCTCCAGCGGCGGCTACAAGGCGCTGCTGCAGACCCTGCTGTGCAATGCCAGCGGCATGCTGTGGGCCCTGCTGCTGATCCATGGCGACGCCTGGTGGGGCGCCGGGGTGGCGGGTTACCTGATGACCGGGGTGGTGGCGACCCTGATGTGCGTGCAGGCCAGGCAACAGTGGCTCTCCTACATTCCCGGCACCTTCGCCGGTTGCTGCGCGACCTTCGGGGCAGCGGGAGAGTGGCGGCTGATCCTGCCCTCCCTGGTGATAGGGGCGCTGTTCGGCTACCTGATGAAGGCAAGCGGCCTCTGGCTCTCCCATAAGACCCAGAAAACCCAGGCCACGGCTGGCGTCACCGACCCGGCTTGAGCCGGCCTAACGTGACCGATCCGGTCTGAAACCAGAGGGGCGGCCCGTCA
>NZ_JBFODH010000007.1:0-20333 GCF_040908225.1 Aeromonas sp. R5-3
ACCATCGGCCACGTTGACCACGGTAAAACCACCCTGACCGCCGCCATCACCAACGTGCTGGCCAAGCACTTCGGTGGTAAAGCTTTCGCCTTCGACCAGATCGACAAGGCGCCGGAAGAGCGTGAGCGTGGTATCACCATCAACACCTCCCACGTAGAATACGACACCGCTACCCGTCACTACGCCCACGTAGACTGCCCGGGTCACGCCGACTACGTTAAAAACATGATCACCGGTGCTGCCCAGATGGACGGCGCGATCCTGGTAGTAGCAGCGACTGACGGCCCGATGCCGCAGACTCGTGAGCACATCCTGCTGGGTCGTCAGGTAGGCGTTCCGTACATCATCGTGTTCATGAACAAGTGCGACATGGTAGATGACGAAGAGCTGCTGGAACTGGTCGAGATGGAAGTTCGCGAACTGCTGTCCGAGTACGACTTCCCGGGTGATGACCTGCCGGTAGTACGTGGTTCCGCACTGAAAGCGCTGGAAGGCGAAGCTCAGTGGGAAGAGAAGATCCTGGAACTGGCTGGCCACCTGGACACCTACATTCCGGAGCCGGAGCGCGCAATTGACCAGCCGTTCCTGATGCCGATCGAAGACGTATTCTCCATCGCAGGCCGTGGTACCGTAGTAACCGGTCGTGTAGAGCGCGGTATCGTTAAAGTTGGTGAAGAAGTGGAAATCGTTGGTATCAAAGATACCACCAAGACCACTTGTACCGGCGTTGAAATGTTCCGCAAACTGCTGGACGAAGGTCGTGCAGGTGAGAACGTTGGCGCGCTGCTGCGTGGCGTGAAGCGTGAAGACGTAGAGCGTGGTCAGGTACTGGCCAAGCCGGGCACCATCAAGCCGCACACCAAGTTCGAATCTGAAGTGTACGTACTGTCCAAAGAAGAAGGTGGTCGTCACACCCCGTTCTTCAAAGGCTACCGTCCGCAGTTCTACTTCCGTACTACCGACGTGACCGGTACCATCGAACTGCCGGAAGGCGTAGAGATGGTAATGCCGGGCGACAACATCAAGATGGTTGTTACCCTGATTGCGCCGATCGCGATGGACGACGGCCTGCGTTTCGCCATCCGTGAAGGTGGCCGTACCGTAGGTGCTGGTGTTGTAGCTAAAGTTATCGCTTAATCTTTGGCTTACATAAATAAAGCAAAGCCCCTATAATAGGGGCTTTCTTATGCAGGGGCGTAGTTCGAATTGGTAGAACAGCGGTCTCCAAAACCGATGGTTGCGGGTTCGAGTCCTGCCGCCCCTGCCATATACCTCGTCTCGTACGGGGCTTTTGTGTCTTTGGTTACGTCAGATACAGGTGGGTTGTATGAGTGTTAGTTCTGAGAGCCAGGGCGGAAGCAAGGATACCCTGCTTTGGGGCCTGGTTTTCATTATCCTGGCGGCCGCTGTAGTGGGTAATTACCTGCTCAACGATGTTGTCGCTGCCGTCCGCGCCCTGGGTGTGGTCGTTGTCATTGCTGCTGCCGGTGCAGTAGCCCTGCAAACCACCAAGGGAAAGGCAACACTGGCATTTGCCCGTGAGTCTCGCCTGGAAGTACGCAAGGTCGTATGGCCGACCCGTCAGGAAGCCATTCAGACAACCCTGATTGTGCTGGCGGTGACTGCCGTGATGGGGCTGCTGCTGTTCGTACTGGACGGTGCCCTGGTCTGGTTGGTCAACCTGATTACCGGTGTGTAAGGATAAGCCATGACTGAACAACGTGAACAGCGTATGAGATGGTATGTCGTGCAGGCGTTTTCCGGCTATGAAGGCCGTGTCGCCAAATCCCTGCGTGAACATATCAAGATGCATGGCATGGAAGACATGTTCGGTGAAGTGCTGGTCCCGACCGAAGAAGTGGTCGAGATGCGTGCTGGCCAGAAGCGCAAGAGTGAGCGCAAGTTTTTCCCAGGCTACGTCCTGGTTCAGATGATCATGGATGAAACCACATGGCACCTGGTACGCAACGTACCGCGCGTCATGGGCTTCATCGGTGGCACCTCTGATCGTCCTGCTCCTATCTCCGATAAGGAAGCGGATGCCATCCTCAATCGTCTGCAAGATGCCCACGACAAGCCGCGTCCGAAAACCCTGTTTGAACCGGGTGAGATGGTGCGGGTTGCCGATGGTCCGTTCGCCGATTTCAACGGTACCGTTGAAGAGGTGGACTACGAAAAGAGCCGCGTGAAGGTCTCCGTACTGATCTTCGGCCGTTCTACTCCGGTAGAGCTGGATTTTGGTCAGGTCGAAAAAGGCTGATTAAACTCTGTTCGTTAACGGTTGTCAGGGGCAGCGAATGTCATTATAATTCGCTGCCCCTTTATTAGTTGGGGAGCCGTTTGCAGGAGCATGTCTCCGAGGCGTTAGAACCCATTTCTGAGGTATTTTTGTAATGGCTAAGAAAGTCACAGCTTATATCAAGCTGCAAGTTAAGGCTGGCAGTGCTAACCCCAGCCCTCCCGTTGGTCCTGCTCTGGGTCAGCACGGTGTTAACATCATGGAATTCTGTAAAGCGTTCAACGCTCGTACAGAGAAGCTGGAAAAAGGTTCTCCGACTCCGGTCGTGATCACCGTTTACAGCGACCGTTCCTTCACCTTCGAAACCAAGACTCCGCCCGCTTCCTTCCTGCTGAAGAAAGCTGCTGGTATCCAGTCTGGTTCCGCCAAGCCGAACAAAGACAAGGTTGGTAAGGTGACTGTTGCCCAGCTGCAAGAAATCGCCAAGACCAAAGAGCCGGATATGACCGGTGCCGATCTGGATGCAAAAGTACGTTGCATCGCCGGCTCCGCTCGTTCCATGGGCCTGGTAGTGGAGGAGTAAGACAATGGCTAAACTGTCCAAGCGTATGCGCGTTATTCGCGAAAAAGTTGACGGTACCAAAGAGTACTCCATCAACGAAGCCATTGCCCTGCTGAAAGAACTGGCTACCGCCAAGTTCGTTGAAAGCGTTGACGTTGCCGTTAACCTGGGTATCGATGCTCGTAAATCTGACCAGAACGTACGTGGTGCTACTGTACTGCCGCACGGTACCGGTCGTGATGTACGCGTAGCCGTGTTCACCCAAGGTGCCAACGCTGAAGCTGCCAAAGCTGCCGGTGCTGAGCTGGTTGGCATGGATGACCTGGCCGATCTGGTCAAGAAAGGCGAAATGAACTTCGACGTCGTGATCGCATCCCCGGATGCCATGCGCGTTGTTGGTCAACTGGGTCAAATCCTGGGCCCGCGCGGCCTGATGCCGAACCCGAAAGTTGGTACTGTAACCCCGAACGTAGCCGAAGCCGTCAAGAACGCCAAGGCTGGTCAGGTTCGTTACCGTAACGACAAGAACGGTATCATTCACACTACCCTGGGCAAAGTTTCCTTCAACGAAGTTCAGTTGAAAGAGAACTTGGAAGCTCTGCTGGTTGCCTTGAAAAAGGCCAAGCCGTCCTCCGCCAAGGGTCAGTACATCAAGAAGGTAAGCATCTCCACCACTATGGGTGCCGGTGTTGCCGTAGACCAAGCTACTCTGGAAGCTCAGGCCTAATTGATGGATTTTACAAGGCGCAAAATTTAATCTATAATTTTGCGCCTTGATTGGTTGGGGGCTTCGACCTCCGTCCAAGACCGCAGGAGGCTGCTAGGCCTTAATACTTCCTGCGTAGACGGTGCCGGAAACCCAGCGAGAAAGATTCTTTCTCTTCTGGAATCCTGCTACCGCATCGTTCCCCTCTGTTGTAAAGGTAGGGGGGATGTGTCAGTACTGGGTCAATTGACCCGGATTCAATCCAGGAGTTAAGCCAATGGCATTGGGACTCGAAGACAAAAAGGCAATTGTTGCTGAAGTCAACGAAGCTGCCAAAGGCGCTCTTTCTGCAGTGATTGCCGATTCTCGCGGCGTGACTGTAGACAAGATGACCGTCCTGCGTAAAACCGCTCGTGAAGCTGGTGTGTACATGCGCGTTGTGCGTAACACCCTGCTGCGTCGCGCGGTAGAAGGTACCGAATACGAGTGCCTGAACGACGCATTTACCGGTCCTACCTTGATTGCTTTCTCTAACGAACACCCGGGCGCTGCCGCTCGTCTGTTCAAAGAGTTTGCCAAAGCGAACCAAAAGTTCGAGATCAAGGCTGGCGCTTTTAACGGTGAGTTTATCGCCGCAGCACAAATTGATCGTCTGGCCACGCTGCCGACTTACGAAGAAGCAATTGCGAAGCTGATGGCTACCATGAAGGAAGCCTCTGCTGGCAAGCTGGTTCGTACTATCGCTGCTGTTCGCGACCAGAAACAAGCTGCTGCTTGATTCTCGCCTATCTAGGCTGTTTGAGTTTATTCAACATCAGGAATTTTTGTCATGTCTATCACTAAAGACCAAATCATCGAAGCCGTTGCTTCCATGTCCGTAATGGAAGTTGTTGAGCTGATCGAAGCTATGGAAGAGAAGTTCGGTGTTTCTGCCGCTGCTGCCGTAATGGCCGGCCCGGCTGCTGCTGAAGCAGTAGAAGAGAAGACCGAGTTCGACGTAGTTCTGACTGCTGCTGGCGCCAACAAAGTTGCCGTTATCAAAGCCGTTCGTGGCGCTACCGGTCTGGGCCTGAAAGAAGCCAAAGATCTGGTAGAAGCTGCCCCGGCTAACCTGAAGGAAGGCGTGTCCAAGGACGAAGCTGAAGCTCTGAAGAAAGAGCTGGAAGCTGCCGGTGCTTCTGTTGAGATCAAATAATCTGCATTTATGTAGATTAGCCTGATAAAACAGGCTAGGGCTGGTGAATTTTTGTTCACCAGCCTTTTTGCGCTGTAGACTGAGAGCATTTCACACCGTTTACGACTCTCGGTGCACCAGCAATCCGGACTGTTTTCTTTCGTCCGGGCCAACACAAAACGGTGTTGAGACAGAGCTGTCCCGTGGGACAGAGTGGGTCACTTATCAGCGAGCTGAGGAACCCTATGGTTTACTCTTATACCGAAAAAAAACGCATTCGTAAGGACTTCGGTAAGCGAGACCAGGTACTGGACACGCCTTATCTGTTGTCCATTCAGCTGGACTCCTTCAAGCAGTTCATCGAGGCTGACCCGGAAGGTGAATATGGCCTAGAGGCCGCTTTCCGTAGCGTTTTCCCGATCACCAGTTACTCCGGTAGTGCTGAGCTTCAGTATGTCAGCTATCGCCTGGGTGAGCCGGTATTTGACGTAAAAGAATGCCAGATCCGTGGAGTGACCTACTCCGCGCCGCTGCGTGTCAAGCTTCGTATGGTTCTGTACGACCGTGAAGCAGCTGCCGGCACCGTCAAAGACATCAAGGAACAAGAAGTATACATGGGCGAAATTCCGCTCATGACCGAGAACGGCACCTTTGTCATCAATGGTACCGAGCGGGTAATCGTCTCCCAGCTGCACCGCAGCCCGGGCGTCTTCTTCGACCACGATAAAGGCAAAACACATTCATCCGGTAAGGTGCTGTATAACGCTCGCGTTATTCCCTACCGTGGTTCCTGGCTGGACTTCGAGTTCGATGCGAAAGACAACTTGTTTGTCCGTATCGACCGTCGTCGCAAACTGCCGGCATCCATTATTCTGCGTGCCCTGGATTTCAGTTCCGAACAGATTCTGGCCACCTTCTTCGAGACCATCGGTTTCGAAGTCAAAGATGGCAAGCTGATGATGGATCTGGTGCCGGAGCGCCTGCGTGGTGAAACTGCGACCTTTGACATCGTGGCCAATGGCGCCGTGGTGGTAGAGACCGGTCGTCGAGTGACTGCGCGTCACATCCGTCAGTTGGAAAAAGATTCCGTTACCCAGATTGAGGTACCGGTTGAGTATGTTGTTGGCAAAGTTGCTGCCAAGGACTACGCACATCCGCAAACTGGCGAGATGGTAGTGACTGCCAACCAGGCGTTGAGCCTGGAAGCGGTAGCCAACCTCTCCCAAGCCGGCTTCAAGCATTTCGAGGTTCTGTTCACCAACGAACTGGACCACGGTGCCTACATGTCCGAGACCCTGCGTATCGACTCCAGCTCCAGCCGCCTGGAAGCCCTGGTCGAAATCTATCGCATGATGCGTCCGGGTGAGCCGCCGACTCGCGAAGCCGCAGAGCAGCTGTTCGAGAACCTGTTCTTCTCTTCCGAGCGTTACGACCTGTCTACCGTAGGTCGGATGAAGTTCAACCGCCGTCTGGCTCGTGAAGACGAGACCGGCGTGGGCACCCTGACCAAAGACGACATCGTCGATGTGATGAAGCGCCTGATCGACATCCGTAACGGTAACGACGAAGTGGACGATATCGACCACCTGGGTAACCGTCGTATCCGTTCTGTCGGTGAAATGGCCGAGAACCAGTTCCGTGTCGGTCTGGTGCGTGTCGAGCGTGCGGTCAAGGAGCGTCTCTCCCTGGGCGACTTGGACACCCTGATGCCGCAGGATCTGATCAACGCCAAGCCGATCTCCGCCGCAGTCAAAGAGTTCTTTGGTTCCAGCCAGCTGTCCCAGTTCATGGACCAGAACAACCCGCTGTCCGAAGTAACCCACAAGCGCCGTATCTCCGCGCTGGGCCCGGGCGGTTTGACTCGTGAGCGTGCCGGCTTTGAAGTTCGAGACGTACACCCGACCCACTACGGTCGTCTGTGCCCCATCGAGACTCCTGAAGGTCCGAACATCGGTCTGATCAACTCCTTGTCCGTGTATTCTCGTACCAACGAGTACGGTTTCCTCGAGACCCCGTACCGCAAGGTCATTGACGGTGTGATCACCGACGAAGTGGACTATCTGTCTGCTATTGAAGAAGGCAAGTACGTGATCGCACAGGCTAACGCCGCGACCACCGAAGATGGCCGTCTGAAAGATGAATTGATCCCGTGCCGTCACAAAGGTGAATCCACCTTTATGAACGCCGACCAGATCCAGTATATGGACGTGAGCCCGCAACAGATCGTCTCTGTGGCAGCGGCCCTGATCCCGTTCCTGGAACACGATGACGCGAACCGCGCATTGATGGGTTCAAACATGCAACGTCAGGCTGTACCGACTCTGCGCGCCGACAAGCCGCTGGTTGGTACCGGTATGGAACGCGCTGTGGCCGTTGACTCCGGTGTTACCGTAGTGGCCAAGCGTGGCGGCATGATCGACTACGTCGATGCCTCCCGTATCGTTATCAAGGTCAACGAAGATGAGCTGCTGCCTGGCGAAGCCGGCATCGACATCTACAGCCTGACCAAATACACCCGTTCCAACCAGAACACCTGTATCAACCAGCGTCCGTGCGTGATGTTGGGCGAGCCGGTAATGGCGGGCGACGTACTGGCTGACGGTCCGTCCACCGACCTGGGTGAACTGGCGCTGGGTCAGAACCTGCGCGTCGCGTTCATGCCGTGGAACGGTTACAACTTCGAAGACTCGATCCTGGTGAACGAGCGTGTTGTTCAGGAAGACCGCCTGACCACCATTCACATCCAGGAACTGGCCTGTATCTCCCGTGACACCAAGCTGGGTCCGGAAGAGATCACTGCCGACATCCCGAACGTGGGTGAAGCCGCTCTGTCCAAGCTGGACGAGTCCGGTATCGTCTACGTGGGTGCGGAAGTGAAGGGCGGCGACATTCTGGTCGGCAAGGTAACACCGAAAGGTGAAACCCAGCTGACCCCGGAAGAGAAGCTGCTGCGCGCCATCTTCGGTGAGAAAGCGTCCGACGTGAAGGACTCTTCCCTGCGTGTGCCGAACGGTGTGTACGGTACCGTGGTTGACGTGCAGGTCTTTACCCGCGATGGCGTGGAAAAAGACAAGCGCGCCAAAGAAATCGAAGAGATGCAGCTGAAGGAAGCGAAGAAGGACTTGACCGAAGAGTTCAAGATCCTGGAAGACGGCATTTTCGGCCGCTCCCGCAACTTGCTGCTGGCCGCCGGTTACAGCGAAGACCGTCTGAACAAGCTCGATCGCTCCAAATGGTTTGAACTGGCCATCGAAGATGAAGCCAAGCAAATCGAGCTGGAACAGATCGCTGAACAGCACGTTGAGCTGAAGGCCGAGTTCGACAAGAAATTCGAGAACAAGCGTCGCAAGATCATCCAGGGCGATGACCTGGCGCCGGGCGTACTTAAGATCGTCAAGGTCTATCTGGCCGTCAAGCGTCGCATCCAACCGGGTGACAAGATGGCGGGTCGTCACGGTAACAAGGGTGTTATCTCCAAGATCTGTCCGGTCGAGGATATGCCCCATGACGAGTACGGCCGTCCGGTCGACATCGTTCTGAACCCGTTGGGCGTACCGTCCCGTATGAACATCGGTCAGATCCTCGAAGTGCACCTGGGCCTCGCGGCCAAGGGTATCGGCGAGAAGATCGACCGCATGGTCAAGGAACAGCGCGAGCTGCACGAGATGCGTGACTTCCTGCAACAGGTCTATGACCTGGGCGAGAAAGACACCCAGCAAGTGAACGTGGCCGAGCTGTCCGACGACGACGTACGTACCCTGGTCGGTAACCTGCGCAAGGGTCTGCCGGTGGCAACTCCGGTATTTGATGGCGCCAAAGAGCGTGAAATTAAGGCCCTGCTGAAGCTGGCCGACCTGCCGGAATCCGGTCAGATCGCCCTGTTCGACGGTCGTACCGGTAACGCCTTCGAGCGTAAGGTCACCGTGGGTTACATGTACATGCTGAAGCTGAACCACCTGGTAGACGACAAGATGCACGCGCGTTCTACCGGTTCCTACAGCCTGGTTACCCAGCAGCCGCTGGGTGGTAAGGCGCAGTTCGGTGGTCAGCGTTTCGGTGAGATGGAAGTGTGGGCCCTGGAGGCTTACGGTGCGGCATATACCCTGCAGGAGATGCTGACCGTCAAGTCTGACGATGTGAATGGCCGTACCAAGATGTACAAGAACATCGTGGATGGCGACCACCGTATGGAGCCGGGCATGCCCGAATCCTTCAACGTATTGCTGAAGGAAATCCGCTCTCTGGGTATCAACATCGAGCTGGACGAAGAGTAAGAGCTCGCTCTTATTGTTCGAGAATTGACGTGGGCGCCCCGAGAGGGGCGCCGAGGTTAGACTCCTGACAGGGGAAACACGTGAAAGACTTACTCAAGTTTTTGAAGGCTCAGACCAAGACCGAAGAGTTTGACAGTATCAAGATCGGTCTGGCCTCTCCTGACATGATCCGCTCCTGGTCATTCGGTGAGGTCAAAAAGCCTGAGACCATCAACTACCGGACTTTCAAGCCGGAGCGTGATGGTCTGTTCTGCGCCCGTATCTTCGGACCGGTGAAGGACTACGAGTGTCTGTGCGGCAAGTACAAGCGCCTGAAACACCGTGGTGTGATCTGTGAGAAGTGCGGCGTAGAAGTGACCCAGACCAAGGTCCGTCGTGAGCGTATGGGCCACATCGAGCTGGCCAGCCCGACTGCCCACATCTGGTTCCTGAAGTCCCTGCCGTCCCGTATCGGCCTGCTGCTGGACATGACCCTGCGTGACATCGAGCGCGTGCTGTATTTCGAATCCTATGTAGTGATCGAACCCGGCATGACCAACCTCGAGCGCAGCCAGATGCTGTCCGAAGAGCAGTACCTGGACGCACTGGAAGAGTGGGGCGACGAATTCGACGCCAAGATGGGTGCCGAAGCAATCCTGGCATTGCTGCGCGCCATCGATCTGGAAGGCGAAGTGCGCACCATGCGCGAAGAGCTGGATCAGACCAACTCCGAGACCAAGCGCAAGAAGACCACCAAGCGTCTGAAGCTGATGGAAGCCTTCCTGCAGTCCGGCAACAAGCCGGAGTGGATGATCATGACAGTGCTGCCTGTGCTGCCGCCGGACCTGCGTCCGCTGGTACCGCTGGACGGCGGCCGTTTCGCGACCTCCGATCTGAACGATCTGTACCGTCGCGTGATCAACCGTAACAACCGTCTGAAGCGTCTGCTGGATCTGGCTGCACCGGACATCATCGTGCGCAACGAAAAGCGCATGCTGCAAGAGTCCGTGGATGCCCTGCTGGACAACGGTCGTCGTGGCCGTGCCATCACCGGCTCCAACAAGCGCCCGCTGAAATCCCTGGCCGACATGATCAAGGGTAAGCAAGGTCGTTTCCGTCAGAACCTGCTCGGTAAGCGTGTCGACTACTCCGGTCGTTCCGTTATCACCGTAGGTCCGACTCTGCGCCTGCATCAGTGCGGTCTGCCGAAGAAGATGGCGCTGGAACTGTTCAAGCCCTTCATCTATGGCAAGCTGGAAACTCGCGGTCTGGCGACCACCATCAAGGCCGCCAAGAAGATGGTTGAGCGCGAAGAAGCTGTTGTCTGGGACATCCTGGACGAAGTGATCCGCGAACACCCGGTCCTGCTGAACCGTGCACCGACTCTGCACCGTCTGGGTATCCAGGCGTTCGAGCCGACCCTGATCGAAGGCAAGGCCATCCAGCTGCACCCGCTCGTCTGTGCCGCCTATAACGCGGACTTCGACGGTGACCAGATGGCGGTCCACGTACCGCTGACCCTGGAAGCCCAGCTGGAAGCGCGCGCGCTGATGATGTCCACCAACAACATCCTGTCGCCTGCCTCCGGTGAGCCGATCATCGTTCCGTCTCAGGACGTGGTCTTGGGTCTGTACTACATGACCCGTGCCCGTATCGCCGCCAAGGGCGAAGGTATGGTGCTGTCCGGTCCGAAAGAGGCTGAGAAGGTCTACCGTGCCGGCCTGGCCGACCTGCATGCGCGCGTCAAGTGCCGTATCACCGAGTACGTGAAGAACGAAGCCGGTGAACTGGTTGCCAAGACCGAGATGAAGAACACCACCGTTGGTCGTGCGATCCTGAGCCTGATCCTGCCGAAAGGCATGGAATACGCCCTGATCGACGAGCCGAAGGTGCTGACTGCCGCCGAACAGGCTGATCTGGATGCCAACCCGCAGAACTGGATCAAGTGCGTCTCCAACAAGGCGCTGGGCAAGAAGCTGATCTCTCGTCTGCTGAACACCTGCTATCGCAAGCAGGGCCTGAAGGATACCGTCATCTTCGCTGACCAGCTGATGTATACCGGTTTCCACTACGCGGCCCTGTCCGGTGCGTCCGTTGGTATCGATGACATGGTCATCCCGGATGCCAAGAAGGACATCATCGCTTCTGCCGAAGCCGAAGTTGCCGAGATCCAGGACCAGTTCCTGTCCGGTCTGGTGACTGCGGGCGAACGTTACAACAAGGTTATCGATATCTGGGCCAGCGCCAACGAGCGTGTATCCAAGGCCATGATGGAGAACTTGTCCAAAGAGCGTAACGTCAACTCGCTGGGTGAAGAAGAAGAGCAGGCCTCGTTCAACAGCATCTTCATGATGGCCGACTCCGGTGCGCGGGGTTCCGCAGCCCAGATTCGTCAGCTGGCCGGTATGCGTGGCCTGATGGCCAAGCCGGATGGCTCCATCATCGAGACGCCGATCGTGGCGAACTTCCGCGAAGGTCTGAACGTACTGCAGTACTTCATCTCCACTCACGGTGCTCGTAAGGGTCTGGCGGATACCGCACTGAAGACTGCGAACTCTGGTTACCTGACTCGTCGTCTGGTAGACGTGGCACAGGACATGGTGATCACCGAGGACGATTGCGGCACTACCGAAGGTCTGTGGATGACTCCGCTGATCGAGGGTGGCGACGTGGTCGAGCCGCTGCGTGAGCGCGTGCTGGGCCGTGTGGTTGCCGATGACGTGATCAAGCCGGGTACTGAAGACGAAGTGCTGGTAGCACGCAACACCCTGCTCGACGAGCAGCTGTGTGACCTGCTGGAGCGCAACTCCGTCGACCGCGTGAAGGTACGTTCTGCCATCACCTGTGAGACCGACTTCGGTAACTGTGCTCACTGCTACGGCCGTGATCTGGCCCGTGGTCACCTGGTTAACAAGGGTGAGGCTGTCGGTGTTATCGCCGCCCAGTCCATCGGTGAACCGGGTACCCAGCTGACGATGCGTACCTTCCACATCGGTGGTGCCGCATCCCGTGCCGCTGCCGAGAGCAGCATCCAGGTCAAGAACACCGGTAGCATCAAGCTGCAGAACGCCAAGTTCGTTCACAACAGCGACGACAAACTGGTTATCACCTCTCGTTCTACCGAACTGACCATCATGGACGAGATGGGCCGTACCAAGGAAAGCCACAAGCTGCCTTACGGTGCCGTGCTGGAAGTGAAGGATGGCCAGGCCGTGAGCGCCGGTGAAACCGTCGCCAACTGGGATCCGCACACTCACCCGATCATCACCGAAGTGGCGGGTCGCCTGCACTTCGAACACATGATCGACGGCGTGACCATTACTCGTCAGACCGACGAGCTGACCGGTCTCTCCTCCATCGTCGTGCTGGACGTCAACGAGCGTCCGAGCGCCGGTAAAGAGATGCGTCCGACCGTGAAACTGGTCGACCTGAACGGCAAGGACGTGATGATCCCGGGTACCGATGTAGCTGCCCAGTACTTCCTGCCGGGCAAGGCGATCGTGAACCTGGAAGATGGTGCCAACGTGGGCGTGGGTGACGCGGTAGCGCGTATCCCGCAAGAGTCCGGCGGTACCAAGGACATCACCGGTGGTCTGCCGCGCGTTGCGGATCTGTTCGAAGCACGTCAACCGAAAGAGCCGGCCATCCTGGCCGAGATCTCCGGTACCATCTCCTTCGGGAAAGAGACCAAGGGCAAACGCCGTCTGGTCATCACCCCGACCGATGGTGGCGACGTCTACGAGGAGATGATTCCGAAGTGGCGTAACCTGAACGTGTTCGAAGGTGAAAAAGTTGAGAAGGGTGAAGTGCTGGCGGACGGTCCTGAGTCTGCTCACGACATCCTGCGTCTGCGCGGTATCAGCCCGGTCGCCAACTACATCGCCAACGAAGTGCAGGACGTTTACCGTCTGCAAGGCGTTAAGATCAACGACAAGCACATCGAAGTCATCGTTCGTCAGATGCTGCGCAAGTGCGAGATCCTGACTGCTGGCGACACCGACCTGATCGAAGGCGAACAGGTTGAAGTGGCTCGCGTGAAGATTGCCAACCGTAAGCTGGTTGCTGAGGGCAAGACCCCGGCCACCTACCGTCACATCCTGATGGGTATTACCAAGGCATCTCTGAGCACCGAGTCCTTCATCTCCGCGGCTTCCTTCCAGGAAACCACCCGCGTTCTGACCGAAGCTGCCGTTGGCGGCAAGCGCGACGAACTGCGTGGCCTGAAAGAGAACGTGATCGTGGGTCGTCTGATCCCGGCTGGTACCGGCTTTGCCTACCACCACAGCCGGATCAACCAGCGTGCCGCAGCCGCTCGTGCCGTTGCCGCACCGCAGGTGACTGCCGATGAAGCTCAGCAAAACCTGGCGGATCTGCTCAACGCAGCCGGCAGCTTTGACGAAGAGTAATCTTCTGCTGCAGTGATTGAAAAAGGGCCCCTTTATGGGGCCCTTTTTATTGGCTGTTTTCTCGGCAAAGCCTGATGCCACGTGGATATTCGGATGATCCAGAGCAAGGTTGCGGAGTAAAAAATCAAAAAAAGTTGACATTGAACCCTCGCAACTGAAAACTCGGGAAAGTTGAATGGGTATTACAGGGGTAGAACATGACTGTCGGTATCGAGGAAGTGATGCTTCCCGAAGAGCAACTGATCGGTCGCACTTTTACAGACGAAGACAGGGAATTGTTGCGCTCATACGATGGGCTTATCGACGGCTTGGCTGAGCTGTTCGGCAAGCACTGTGAAGTGGTGCTCCACTCCCTGGAAAATCTGCACGAGTCCGTGATCAAGATTGCCAACGGGTTCAATACGGGACGTAATGAGGGGGCCCCCATTACCGATCTCGCGCTGCGTATGCTCAAGGACATAGAGAATACCGGCCAGGATTACACCCAGAGCTATTTTGCTCGCAGCCGCACCGGCGCCCTGATGAAGTCGAGCACCATCGCCATCAGGAACAGTGACAAGCAGGTGATCGGCCTTATCTGTATCAACCTGCACATCAATGCGCCTTTTCACGAGTTTGTCGCCGAATTCTTCCCGACGCCGCAACAAGTCGAGCGTCAGTCGCCGGAGACCTTTGCCAACAGTGTGGAAGAGCTGGTTGCCCAGACGGTGGACAATACCATCGACGAAATCAACCGCGATCCGACCGTCGCCAACAATGCCAAAAACAGGTTTATCGTGACCCAGTTGTTCGAGAAGGGCATATTTGATATCAAGGACTCGATCAACCTGGTCGCCGACAAACTGAATATTTCCAAACACACCGTTTATCTGTACATCCGACAGCGCAAGCAGGGTGAAGACGAAAACGAATAAGCGCCATAGAAGGGGATAGACAAGAATGGCTAAAGAAGTTATTGCAACCGACAAGGCTCCTGCCGCAATTGGTCCATATGTTCAGGCCACCAAACTGGGCGAGCTGGTCTTCACCTCCGGGCAGATCCCGCTCGATCCGGCCACCATGGAGATCGTGGCTGGCGGCATCGAGGCTCAGGCCGAGCAGGTTATGATGAACCTGGTTGCAGTATTGAAGGCAGCGGGTGCCGACACCAGCAAGGTGCTGAAGACCACCTGTTTCCTCAGCGACATGAACAACTTTGTTGCCTTCAACCAGGTTTATGCCCGTTACTTCGGTGAATCGGCCCCGGCTCGCTCCTGCGTGGAAGTGGCGCGCCTGCCCAAGGACGTGCTGGTTGAAGTCGAAGCCATCGCTTACGTCTGATCCAAGGCGGTACGAAGAGCCCCTCCCAGGAGGGGCTTTTTCGTATTTGGCGTAGAATGGGCTGATACATGCGCAGGAGTCCGGATATGAGTCTCAATTTCGCCTTGCTGGTGACAGGGCCGGCCTATGGTACCCAGTCGGCCAGTACGGCCTATCGCTTTGCCCTGAGCGTCATCGAACAGGGTCATCGACTGTCTCACCTGTTTTTCTATCAGGATGGGGTCTGCAACGGCAACGGTCTGCATGCTCCCGCCTCTGATGAGAGCAACCTGGTCGCCCTGTGGCGCGAGCTCGCCATCCAGCAGGGGATCCGTATCGACGTGTGCGTGGCGGCGGCCATGCGTCGTGGCGTGCTGGATGAGCAGGAAGCCAAGGGGATGGGCAGAGCGCAGTTCAATCTGGAAGCGCCCTTTTGCCTGAGCGGGTTGGGTCAGCTGGCGGAAGCCAGCCTGACCGCCGATCGCTTTGTCCAGTTCTAGGGGGAAGCATGCACAAGATTGCGTTCATTTGCCGGCGCGGGCCTCATGGTACTGCGGCTGGCCGGGAAGGTCTCGACGCCCTGCTGGCAACGTCTGCCATGACGGAGTCGCTGGCGCTGTTTCTCATTGAGGACGGCGTGCTGCAACTGCTCAAGGACCAGCAGCCACAGGCCATCTTGCAGCGTCATTATGCACCGACCTTCAAGATGCTCGAGCTGTACGACATCGAGGAGGTCTATGTGTGTACCGACTCGCTGGCGGAACGGGGGCTGACCCCCGAGGATCTGCTGATCCCGGTGACCGGTCTCTCCCGATCCGACATTCGTTGCCAGTGGGGCGACTGCAGCACCCACATCTGTTTTTGAGGTAGTCATGATACAGCTGATATTGACGTCTCCGTTCCAGAGCCAGGAGCTGGAGCAGGCACTGGCCTATCGCCAGCCGGACGATGTGTTGGTGCTGATGCAGGACGCCGTCGTCGCGGCAACTGCCCCGTTGTGGAGAGAGCGGCTGACAGGTGTGCCGCTCTACGTGATGCGGGAGGACCTGCAGGCGAGGGGGTTGCAGTCACGGATCGGGATGGATCTGGAGATGGCCGACTTGGTCGCGCTGATCGCCGAAAAAGGCTCGCCGCAGACCTGGGGTGGCTAGAAACTGTTTTTATAAATAATTTCAGTGACTTACCGTGCTTTTACACACATTCTGCCGTGCCTTTCCCGACACGGATTGTATAAATCTTGACTCCCTTGACAACTGGGCATAAAATTTCGCGTCCCCGTATCTGCGGGGAGGATTTTTCACATGTTTATGAAGTCATTATCAGGAGCCTTTTGATGGCAACTATTAACCAGTTGGTTCGCAAGCCACGCATCAAGCTCGTTGTGAAAAGCAACGTGCCGGCGCTGGAAGCGTGCCCTCAGAAGCGTGGCGTGTGCACTCGTGTATACACCACCACCCCGAAGAAGCCTAACTCTGCACTGCGTAAAGTGTGCCGTGTACGTCTGACCAACGGCTTCGAAGTCACCTCCTACATCGGCGGTGAAGGTCACAACCTGCAAGAGCACTCTGTTGTTCTGATCCGTGGCGGTCGTGTAAAAGACTTGCCAGGTGTTCGTTACCACACCGTTCGTGGTGCGTTGGACTGTGCCGGTGTTAAAGACCGTAAGCAGGCTCGCTCCAAGTACGGCGTGAAGCGTCCGAAAGCTTAATGGTTCTCCGTTAAGTAAGGCCAAACGTTAATTCGTTTCTAGTTAGATAACTTTCTAGTTTTGGGTAACCCCTGAAGTTACGGAGAATTTGAAATGCCAAGACGTCGTGTTGTTGGTCAGCGTAAAATCCTGCCGGATCCCAAGTTCGGATCAGAGCTGCTGGCTAAATTCGTCAACGTAGTAATGGTTGACGGTAAGAAATCTGTTTCCGAAGCCATCGTATATGGCGCGCTGGACATCATTGCCACCAAGACTGGCAAAGAGCACCTGGCCGTATTCGAAGAAGCCCTGGACAACATTCGTCCGGCCGTCGAGGTTAAATCTCGTCGTGTCGGTGGTGCAACCTATCAGGTACCGGTAGAAGTTCGTCCGGTTCGTCGCAATGCCCTGGCAATGCGCTGGTTGGTTGATGCCGCTCGTAAACGTGGTGAAAAATCAATGGCTCAGCGTTTGGCTGGCGAGCTGCTGGATGCCGCTGACAATAAGGGTTCGTCTGTCAAGAAACGTGAAGACGTTCACCGTATGGCTGAAGCGAACAAGGCCTTCGCTCACTTCCGCTGGTAATCCGCTTGCGCAGGGTCTTTTGGCTCTGCGCACCTTCAATTATCTGGGGACAAGTGCCCTAGTAAGAGGATGACAATGGCTCGTACAACCCCCATTGAGCGTTATCGTAATATCGGTATCTCCGCTCACATCGACGCCGGTAAGACTACTACTACCGAGCGCGTTCTGTTTTACACCGGTGTAAGTCACAAGATCGGTGAAGTTCACGATGGCGCTGCCACCATGGACTGGATGGAACAGGAACAAGAGCGTGGTATCACCATCACCTCCGCCGCGACCACCGCTTTCTGGTCCGGTATGGGTAAACAGTTCCAACCGCACCGTATCAACATCATTGATACCCCGGGCCACGTTGACTTTACTATCGAAGTAGAGCGCTCCATGCGTGTTCTGGATGGCGCCGTGATGGTGTACTGTGCCGTAGGTGGCGTACAGCCCCAGTCTGAAACCGTATGGCGTCAGGCTAACAAGTACAAGGTTCCCCGTATCGCGTTCGTCAACAAGATGGACCGTACCGGTGCCAACTTCCTGCGCTGCGTTGAGCACATCAAGACCCGTCTGAAAGGTAACCCGGTTCCGCTGCAACTGAACATCGGTTCAGAAGAGAACTTCAAGGGCGTTATCGACCTGGTCAAGATGAAAGCCATCAACTGGAGCGAAGCTGACCAAGGCGTTTCCTTCGATTACGAAGACGTGCCGGCCGAGCTGCTGGAACAGGCGCAAGAAATGCGCATGAACCTGGTTGAAGCCGCTGCTGAAGCGTCTGAAGACCTGATGGAAAAATACCTGGGTGGTGAAGAACTGACCGAGGAAGAGATCAAGAAAGCTCTTCGTCAGCGCGTTCTGAACAACGAAATCATCCTGGTTACCTGTGGCTCCGCGTTCAAGAACAAGGGCGTACAGGCCATGCTGGATGCCGTGATCGAGTATCTGCCGGCGCCGACCGACGTTGCTGCGATCGATGGTCTGAAGCTGGATGGCGAGACCAAAGACGAGCGTCACGCTTCCGATGACGAGCCGTTCTCTGCTCTGGCGTTCAAGATTGCTACCGACCCGTTCGTGGGCAACCTGACCTTCTTCCGCGTTTACTCCGGTGTGGTTAACTCCGGTGACTCCGTGCTGAACTCCGTTAAAGAGAAGCGCGAGCGTTTTGGCCGTATCGTTCAGATGCACGCCAACAAGCGTGAAGAGATCAAAGAAGTTCGCGCAGGCGACATCGCTGCTGCCATCGGCCTGAAGGACGTCACCACCGGTGATACTCTGTGTGACGAGAATGCACCGATCATCCTGGAGCGTATGGAATTCCCGGAGCCGGTAATCTCCATCGCCGTTGAGCCGAAATCCAAGGCCGACCAGGAGAAGATGGGTCTGGCACTGGGCCGTCTGGCTCAGGAAGATCCGTCCTTCCGCGTATGGACCGACGAAGAGTCTGGCCAAACCATCATCGCCGGTATGGGTGAGCTGCACCTGGACATCATCGTTGACCGTATGCGTCGCGAGTTCAAGGTAGAAGCGAACGTAGGTAAGCCGCAGGTTGCCTACCGTGAAACCATTCGTAACACCGTCAAGGATATCGAAGGTAAGCACGCCAAGCAGTCCGGTGGTCGTGGTCAGTACGGTCACGTCGTTATCGACATGTACCCGCTGGAAGAAGGCAAAGCCTACGAGTTCGTCAACGACATCAAGGGTGGCGTCATTCCGGGCGAATTCATCCCGGGTGTTGACAAGGGTATCCGCGAGCAGCTGAAGTCCGGCCCGCTGGCAGGCTATCCGGTAATGGATCTGGGCGTGCGTCTGCACTTCGGTTCTTACCACGATGTCGACTCTTCCGAACTGGCGTTCAAGATCGCTGCTTCTCTGGCGTTCAAGGCTGGCTTCATGAAGGCCAACCCGGTACTGCTCGAGCCGATCATGAAGGTCGAAGTCGAGACTCCGGAAGACTACATGGGCGACGTTATCGGTGACCTGAACCGTCGTCGCGGCCTGATCGAAGGCATGGAAGATGGCCCGTCCGGCAAGATCGTACGTGCTCTGGTGCCGCTGGCCGAAATGTTCGGTTACGCCACCTCCCTGCGTTCTGCTACTCAGGGTCGTGCTTCCTACGCCATGGAATTCGCCAAGTATCACGATGCCCCGACTAACGTCGCCCAGGCCGTGATCGAAGAGCGCAAATCCAAGTAATTTAAGATTCCCCGCCTACGACGGTAGGCGGGTTTAACCTAGAAGGACTACGTCGTGTCTAAAGAAAAATTTGAGCGTAATAAACCGCACGTAAACGTCGGCACCATCGGCCACGTTGACCACGGTAAAACCACCCTGACCGCCGCCATCACCAACGTGCTGGCCAAGCACTTCGGTGGTAAAGCTTTCGCCTTCGACCAGATCGACAAGGCGCCGGAAGAGCGTGAGCGTGGTATCACCATCAACACCTCCCACGTAGAATACGACACCGCTACCCGTCACTACGCCCACGTAGACTGCCCGGGTCACGCCGACTACGTTAAAAACATGATCACCGGTGCTGCCCAGATGGACGGCGCGATCCTGGTAGTAGCAGCGACTGACGGCCCGATGCCGCAGACTCGTGAGCACATCCTGCTGGGTCGTCAGGTAGGCGTTCCGTACATCATCGTGTTCATGAACAAGTGCGACATGGTAGATGACGAAGAGCTGCTGGAACTGGTCGAGATGGAAGTTCGCGAACTGCTGTCCGAGTACGACTTCCCGGGTGATGACCTGCCGGTAGTACGTGGTTCCGCACTGAAAGCGCTGGAAGGCGAAGCTCAGTGGGAAGAGAAGATCCTGGAACTGGCTGGCCACCTGGACACCTACATTCCGGAGCCGGAGCGCGCAATTGACCAGCCGTTCCTGATGCCGATCGAAGACGTATTCTCCATCGCAGGCCGTGGTACCGTAGTAACCGGTCGTGTAGAGCGCGGTATCGTTAAAGTTGGTGAAGAAGTGGAAATCGTTGGTATCAAAGATACCACCAAGACCACTTGTACCGGCGTTGAAATGTTCCGCAAACTGCTGGACGAAGGTCGTGCAGGTGAGAACGTTGGCGCGCTGCTGCGTGGCGTGAAGCGTGAAGACGTAGAGCGTGGTCAGGTACTGGCCAAGCCGGGCACCATCAAGCCGCACACCAAGTTCGAATCTGAAGTGTACGTACTGTCCAAAGAAGAAGGTGGTCGTCACACCCCGTTCTTCAAAGGCTACCGTCCGCAGTTCTACTTCCGTACTACCGACGTGACCGGTACCATCGAACTGCCGGAAGGCGTAGAGATGGTAATGCCGGGCGACAACATCAAGATGGTTGTTACCCTGATTGCGCCGATCGCGATGGACGACGGCCTGCGTTTCGCCATCCGTGAAGGTGGCCGTACCGTAGGTGCTGGTGTTGTAGCTAAAGTTATCGCTTAATC